>JBPEXA010000655.1:0-4771 GCA_052032135.1 Thermoanaerobaculia bacterium
GTCGATGGTCTGGAAGCCCACCAGCGGCAGCTTCTTGCGCCCTTCGAGCACCTCGAAGTTGTCGCGCTCGAGGTCGCGCAGCGGCCGCCCGTCGAGGGTGACGTTGACCGGGATCAGGACCTCGACGACGTCGGCGCGACCCTCGAAGCGCCCCTGCTGCGCCGCCGCCGGCGGCAACGCCGCGACGGCGAGCGCCAGGGCGACGCCCAGGGCGACGGCCGGCGCGATCGCCCACCGCGATCGGCGCCACCTCGGCTCGGTTATCCTGCGCTCGTGCACACGCTGTACCGCTACGTCTTCAGGGAGCTGGTCGGGCCGACGACGCTCGGCGCGATCGTCTTCACCTTCCTGCTCGTCGTGCAATTACTCTACCGCCTGGCGCGCCTGATCATCGTCAGCGACGTCTCGATCGCCCAGGTCGGCCTGCTGCTGGTCCGCTCGCTGCCCAACATCGTGGTGCTGACCATCCCGATGGGGCTGCTGTTCGGCATCCTGGTCGCGGTCGGGCGGCTGGCGGCCGACAGCGAGCTGACGGCGATCCGCGCCGCCGGCGTCAGCATGACCAAGCTCTACCGGCCGATCCTGCGGCTGGCGGCGGTGCTGACGGTGGTCACCGCCTTCGTCTATCTGTTCGTGCTGCCGCGCGCCAACGCCGCCGTGCAGCACCAGTACCTCGAGATCGCCGCCGCCAGCCCGACCCGGCAGGTGCAGGCGCGGCAGTTCTACGAGGAGTGGCCGGGCAAGGTGCTCTACGTCTTCGACGTCCCCGCCGACGAGAACCGGTGGACCGGCGTCTTCCTCGCCGAGGACCTGCCGAGCGGGCAGACCAAGGTGACGACCGCCCGCTCCGGCGAGCTGCGGCTCGACGAGGAGAACGACCGCCTGCTGCTGCTGCTCGAGGACGCGGTCACCCACGAGGTCGATCTCGAGAACCCCGGCCGCTACAACACCACCGTCCTCGAGTCGTCGAGCCAGGTGGTCGAGGACCGCTTCACCAGCCGGCAGCGCGAGAAGTTCGGCTTCTCCAAGGACGTCCGGTCGATGACGCTCCTCGAGCTGGTCGGCCAGTACCAGCGGGCGCGCGGCTCGCCGCAGCTGCGGCGGGCGGCGCTCGTCGAGCTGCACAAGCGGGCCGCCATCCCGGCCGCCTGCCTGGTGTTCAGCGTGCTGGCGCTGCCGCTCGGGGTGTCGGTGCGCCGGGCGGCGGGCCGTTCCCCCGGCTTCGCGCTGTCGGTCGGCGTCATCGTCGTCTACTGGGTGCTGCTCGCCAACGGCGAGGAGGGGGCGATCACCGGCAAGTGGCCGGCGGCGGCCGGCATCTGGTTCCCCAACGTGCTGCTGGGCGGCATCGGCCTCTATCTGTTGTGGCGCCGCAACAGCGACCGCAGCCTGCTCGGCACGGCCGGCGACCTCGTCGGCAAGGTCCGGCGGTGGTCGGGCGCCCGCAGCAGCGGGCGGCGCCGGCGCAAGCGGGAGGCCGCCGAGGCTCCCAAGGGACCGCTCGCCGTCACTCTGCGCCTGCCGCGGCTCGCCCTCGACCTGCCGACGCTGCTCGACCGCTACGTGCTGCGCACCTTCCTCGGCGTCTTCGTCCTCGTCGAGCTGTCGCTGGTCGCCGTCTTCCTGGTCGCCGACCTCACCGAGACGATGGACGAGATCCTCGAGAACGCGGTAGCGACCGAGGTCGTGGTCGACTACTTCAAGTACCTGTCGCTGCAGGTGTTCTACGACGTCGCCCCGATCGCCGTGCTGCTGACGACACTGATCACCTTCGGCCTGCTGTCGCGCAGCAACGAGGTGACCGCCGCCAAGGCGCTCGGCGTCAGCCTCTACCGGATCTCGATCCCCGCCGCCGTCGGCGCCGCCGCCGTCTCGCTGCTCTGCTTCGCGCTGCAGGCGGCGGTGCTGCCCGCCTCCTCACAGAAGGTCGCGCGCCTCAAGGACCAGATCCGCGGCGAGAAGGTGCGCACCTACCGTCGCGCCGACCGCAACTGGCTGTTCGGTCAGGGGCGCTACATCTACAACTACCGCGCCTACGACCCGGCGACCCGCTCGCTCAACAACCTGCAGGTGTTCGAGTTCGACGAGGCGACCCACTCGCTGCGCCGCCGCCTCTACTCGTCGCGCGCTCAGTTCATCGGTGACGCCTGGCTGTTCGAGCCGGGGTGGACGGCGCAATTCGCCGGCGGTGAGGTGCTCGACTTCACCCCCTTCGCCGAGCCGGCGATCGACGCCTACCCGGAGACCCCCGACTACTTCGAGTCGGAGTTCCGGCTGCCGAACTCGATGGCCTACGGAGAGCTCCGCGCCTACATCGACGAGATCGAAGCGAGCGGCCGCGAGGTGCCGGAGATGAAGATCGAGCTGTTCAAGAAGCACTCCTACCCGGCGATCAGCCTGGTGATGGCGATGGTCGCCCTCCCCTTCGCCTTCAAGCTCGGGCGGCGGGGAGCGCTCTACGGCGCCGGCTTCGGCGTCGTCCTCGGCATGGCGTTCTTCGGCGTCTTCGCGTTCGCCTCGACGCTCGGCGAGACCGGGGCGCTGCCGCCGCTACTGGCGGTCTGGAGCCCCAACATCGCGTTCACCCTCTATGCCGCCTATCTGTTCCTCGGCGTCGAGACGTGACCGCTAGAAGCGCGACAGGTCGCGGCCGAACACCTTCGCCTTCGCCCAGTCGAAGAGCACCTTCACCTTGTTGGCGAAACCGACCAGCTTGGTGAGGTAGACCGAGCGCCAGAAGATCCACGCCCCCCGGCCGCTCCACTGGACCGCCGGCAGATCGGCCAGCGCCTCGCCGCCACCGATGTAGGCGAGCATGCCGAGGCTGCGGAAGCGGAACGGCTTGGCGTCGGCCTCCTGGCGCAGGGTGCGGGCGAGGTACTTCCCCTGCTGCTGCGCCACCTGGGCGGTCGCCGGCATCGCCGCGTCGGCGATGGTGGCGCAGTCGCCGGCGGCGTAGGCGCCATCGCGGCCGGCGATCCGCAGGTGCCCGTCGACCACGATCCGCCCCTTCTCGAGCTCGAGATCGAGGGTCTCGATCAACGCCCGCGGAGCGTTGCCGCCCGCCCAGATCGCCAGCCCGAACGGCAGCGTCCGGTCGTCCTTGAAGAAGATCTCGTGCTCCTCGATCCGCGCCACCGCGACACCGGTGCGGACCTCGATCCCCTCGCGCAGGAAGTGGCGGCGGGTGTAGCTGCTCAGCGCCTCGTCGAAGCCGCCGAGGAGCCGCTCGGTCGCCTCGACGATCACCACTCTCGCCAGCGGCGCGACCCGGGGGAAGGCGTCGGTGAGCTCGCCGTGGATCAGGTCCTGGATCTCGGCGGCGATCTCGACGCCGGTCGGCCCGCCGCCGATCACCACCACCCGCACACGCCGGCCGACCTCGGGTGCCGACAGCCCCGGCATCTCCGCGGCCGAGAACTGCCGGACGACGGCGCTGCGAACCGCCCGCCCGTCCTCGACGTCGCGCAGCGGCAGCGCCCAGCGGCGGACGCCGGGGATGCCGTAGTCGGCGACCGCGGCGCCGACGGCGATCACCAGCCGGTCGTAGGCGAGCTCGAAGCTCTCCTCGCTGACCACCGAGTGGCAGCGCACCCGGCGCGCCGTCCAGTCGACGCCGTCGGCCTCCGCCTCGAGCAGCCGCGCGGTCCGGCACCGCTTGCGGATCGGCTCGAGGATGCTGCGGAACTCGACCGTGCCGCTGGCCGCCGACGGCAGCAAGGGGGTGAAGAGGAAGTAGTTCCGGGGGCTGACGACGGTGACGTCGAAGGCGCCGGCCGGCAGGTTGCGCAGCAGCGAGAAGCCCGCGAACCCCGACCCGAGAATCACCAGCCGCGGCGTGCCGTCCCCCTCCCCAGGCGCCATCCGGCTACCGTATCGCAGCCCCGGAGGCACCGCCCCGCCGCTGATAACATCCCGCCGCCGTGGGCATCTTCTTTCTCTTTCTCGTTGCCCTCGCCGCCGGCTGCGTCTCGACCCTGTTCTGGATCCCCGAGGACGACCTCGGACGCGGCTACTTCCAGATGAACGCCCTGATCGTCCTCGGGCTGCTGGCGCTCGCCGCGGCGACCGTGCTGCTCGACGGCGTCCAGCCGTTCGGTGGGTCCGGCCGTCTCGGCACGGCTCTGCTGCTGATCTCGGTCGGCGCCGCCCTCGCCTACCACGGGGCGGTCTGGGTCGAGCGCTGGGGAGCGGCGCGGCTCGCCGCCGCCGTCACCCTCGTCGCCGCCGGCGGCGCCACCTGGCTCGCCGGCCGTGAGCTGATGACGGCGGGCGCCGTCCTCCCCTACCGCACGTCGCTCCTGGCGCTGTCGCTCACCAGCTCAACGCTCCTGCTCGGTTGGGCGCTGATCACCATGCTGCTCGGCCACTGGTATCTGGTCGCCCCCCGCCTCACCTTCCGCCACCTGACCGTCTTCTGCTGGGCGCTGCTCGCCGTGGTCGTCGCCCGGGTGGTCGCGGTCGGCGCGACCTTGCTGGTCGCCGGCGGTGTCGAGGCGGCGATCGAGCCCCATCCGTGGCGACTCCTGACCGGATTCGAGGGGCAGGGGATGTTCTTCTGGTTCCGCATCCTCTGGGGGCTGGGGATCCCGCTGGCGCTCGCCGCGATGTCGCTCCACTGCGCCCGGAGGCGCTCCAACCAGTCGGCGACCGGCATCCTCTACGTGCTGGTGGTCGGCGTCCTGGTCGGCGAGATCACCGCCTACTACCTCGGCGCCACCACCGGGGTGCCGGTCTGAGTGCGCATCCGCACCCAGTGTCGCGAGTGCGG
>JBPEXA010000656.1:0-2111 GCA_052032135.1 Thermoanaerobaculia bacterium
ACGCGCTCGCTCGCCGTCGGCCGGAAGCCGTAGTGCTCTCCGAAGCCGTCGACCACCGAGGCCAGCACCTCCCGGTAGCGCCGGTACCCCCGGGCCTGGATCTTCGGCTCGAGCTCGGCATGGAGGGCGAGCAGCTCGCCGCGAGGAGCGTCGACGCCGTGGCGGCGCACCACGCTGCCGATCGCCGCCGCGATTCCCGTCTCCCAGTCGATGAGGGTGCCGTAGCAGTCGAAGCTGAGCGCCGCGAAGCGCTCGAAGTCGACCGTCACGGGGCGACGGCGGGCGGGCCGGCCGCCGCGGTCAGCTCGCCGCTCCACACCATCACCGCGCCGCCCGCGAGCTCGACGCGGTCGCCGTCGTGGCGGACGCGCAGGCGCCCGCCACGGCGCGACACCTGATGCGCCCACATCGTCTGCCGCCCCAGCCTGCGGCTCCAGAAGGGAGCGAGCTGGCAGTGCGCCGAACCGGTGACCGGATCCTCGTCGATCCCCAGCGCGGGGGCGAAGAACCGCGACACGAAGTCGTGATCGTCGGCATCGGCGCGAGCGGTGACGATGACGCCGCGGGCGTCGAGCTCGCGCAGCGCCTCGAAGTCGGGGCGCAGCCGGCGAACCTCGTCGGCGGTCGGCAGCTCGACCATCAGGTCCCACCGTCCCTTGCGCACCGCGGTGGGAGCGGCACCGAGGGCGAGGTCGAGTTCCGGCGTCGGTGCCGACGGTTCGCTGTCGACGGTCGGGAAGTCGAGCGTCACCAGCTCGCCGTCGCGGGCGGCGCGCAGCCGGCCGCTCGCCGTCTCGAAGTCGATCGGCTCCTCCCGCGCCGCCCTCCCCGAGGTCCACAGCACGTGGGCGGCGGCGAGCGTCGCGTGGCCGCACAGCTCGACCTCCGCCTCGGGGGTGAACCACCGCAGCCGCCAGGCACCGCTCTCCTCGAGCCACAGGTAGGCGGTCTCCGACAGGTTCATCTCCGCCGCCAGCGACTGCATCCACGCGACGTCGGTGACCTCGTCGTCGAGCGGGCAGACCGCTGCCGGATTGCCGAGGAACGGGCGCTCGGCGAAGGCGTCGACCTGGTAGATCGCCGTCACTCCTTCGCCGCCCCGTGCCGGCCACCGAGGAAGACGCCGATCGCCCCCACCAGCGGGATCGTCCAGTTGTACCAGGTCGGGCTCCTGGCGACCGTCCCCGCCTCGAGGAAGGTGAGATCGCCCGCCGCCTTGCCCTCCGGCGCCTGCTGCTGCCGGCGCTCCCACGCCGACTCGGCGGTCAACGCGCCGAACAGACCGAGGGCGAGCACCAGCGTCAGCAGGATGTGCGCCGCACGCGGGCCGCGGCCGATCTTGGCCGCCGTCTTGCCGCCGACGAAGGCGGCGACCAGGCCGCTGGCGAGCGCGGCGAGGTTCCACGCCATCGACGGCTCCGGCCCGTCGCCGCTGAAGGCACCCGAGCCACCGAGGATCTGCCAGACGAGGAACAGGCTGGCGATGACGACGACGACGATCGCCAGATAGCCGAGGATCGCACCGAGGATGTCGCGCAGCATGGAGGCCTCCTTCGAGAGTCGATGTCGGGGCGGAGGTTCAGTCTAGAGCATCGGGCCGACGCCGCAGCGCCGAGATCACCACGTCGTCGCCCCGCCGGCGGTAGAGGACGGCGACGCGGCCGACCTCGCAGCGGCACCAGCCGCCGGCGGCGAGGCGATGCGAGCGCCGGTCGGCGCCGAGCGCCGACATGGCGAGCACCAGGCGGCGCCGCAGCTCGCGGGGCTCGGTCGCCGTCAGCTCGGCGAGCGCCGTCGGCTGGATCAGGATGCGCCGCGAGGTCAGATCGCCCCTCGCCGCCGCAGGTTGCGCAGCACCAGCTCGAAGGAGTATCCCGGCTCGTCTCGCCGCCCGGTGACGGTGTCGAGATCGCCGAGATCACGGCCGAGGCCGTGGCGCACCGCCTCGTTGATCAGCTCGGAGACGCTGCGATCGGTCTCCGCGGCGCGCAGCTTGAGCGCCTGGTGCAGCTCCGGGTCGAGATAGACGGTGACGCGCTTCAAGGAACGTTATAACGTTACCACGTTTTAACGTCTCTCGGAGACCGCTCTCACCTCCCGCAACGCCGACG
>JBPEXA010000657.1:0-3139 GCA_052032135.1 Thermoanaerobaculia bacterium
CCTACCTGTTGAGCTTCGACGTCGAGGGCTTCAAGACGAGCCTGATCGAGAACGTCATCCTCAACGTCGCCGACCGGCGCGAGGTCGACGTCACCCTCGAGATCGGTGAGGTCACCGACGAGGTCACCGTCACCTCCTCGCCCATCGTCGTCGAGACGATCGGCGGCGAGGTCGCCGGCCTGATCACCGGCGAGCAGGTGCGCGAGCTGCCCCTCAACGGCCGCAACTTCGTGCAGCTGACCCAGCTGATGCCCGGGGTGAGCGCTCCCGACGGCCTCAACACCAAGAACAAGGGGCTGCTGACCGGCAGCGACCTGTCGGTCTCCGGCGGCAACGCCACCGGCAACCTGTGGACGGTGGACGGCGCCAACAACAACGACGTCGGCTCCAACCGGACGATCCTCATCTACCCGTCGGTCGACGCCATCGAGGAGTTCAAGATCCACCGCAACAGCTACGGCGCCGAGTTCGGCGGCGGCGGCGGCGCGCAGATCAACCTCGTCACCCGCAGTGGCACCAACGACCTCAAGGGCAGCGTCTACTACTTCCATCGCAACGACAGCCTCAACGAGACGAACTTCTTCCTCGAGCAGGCGGGGCTCGACACCGAGCCGCTCGACCGCGACGACTACGGCTTCACCATCGGCGGCCCGATCGCCCGCGACCGCGTCCACTTCTTCCTCTCGTCGGAGTGGAACGACGAGCAGCGCGGCGTCGTCCGCTCCGGCTTCGTGCCGACCGCGGCGCAACGCCAGGGCGACTTCAGTCAGGTCAACCCCGACTGCGCCTTCGGCAACGCGATCCCGGTCGATCCGCTGACCGGCCAGCCGTTCCCCGGCAACGTCATCCCCGCCGACCGGCTGAGCGACGCCGGCCTGCTCTACATGCAGCTCTATCCGCTGCCCAACGCCGCCATCGCCGGCAGCTGCACCAACTGGGTCGAGGCGGTCAACACGCCGATCGAGTGGAACCAGATCAACGCCCGCCTCGACTGGGCGGTGAGCGACAGCGCCAACTTCCTGGTGCGCTACACCGAGGACGACTGGACCAACAACTCGCCGAGCGCGGGAGAGGCCAACGGCCTGTGGGGCGACGACCCGTTCCCGGCCGCCGACTCCGCCTGGAAGCAGCCGAGCGACTCGCTGGTGGCGCAGCTCACCAACGTCATCGGCTCCTCGGCGGTCAACACGCTGACGCTGTCGAAGAGCGGCAACGCGATCAACATCGAGCAGGGTGGCGACCTCGACCTCTACCGCCGCATCAACGACGCGATCCCCACCTTCTTCCCCACCTCCGACAAGACCGGCGGCGACAACCCGAGCCACCCCCTCTTCTGGGGCGGCGGCGGCCTGCCGACGCTGTGGAACATCGCCCCGTGGAACAACGACCACGATCTCGTGGTGTTCAAGAACGACTATCAGCAGGTGTTCGGCAACCACCAGCTCAAGGCGGGCGTCCTCTACGGTGAGTACGAGAAGACCGAGGTCTGCTGCGGCTCCGGCGGCCAGGAGGCGACGCAGCTGTGGGGCGGTTTCCCCGGCAACGGCGTCGGCATCGACCCGTGGAGCTTCGCGACGACCGGCAACGGCGTCGCCGACTTCCTGCTCGACGGCATGCACTTCGGCTTCAACGAGCGCTCGTTCGTTCCCGCTCCCAAGATCGAGTGGGAGGACCTCGAGCTCTACGTCGCCGACAGCTGGAAAGCGCGACCCAACCTGACCGTCGACTACGGCGTCCGCTGGTCGCAATACGACTGGCCGACCGCCGCCGACAACAACATCAACAGCTTCGTCCCCGCGGCGTTCGATCCCGCCCTCGGCAACGATCCGTGCAACGGCCTCCTCGAGGTGCCGGGCACCGATTTCTGCGCGCAGGCGGGAGCGCTGGGCGGCGCGCCCGGTCCCGGCGGTGGCCTGGTCAACGAGGACTCCGACAACTTCGCCCCGCGGCTCGGCCTGGCGTGGGACATCTTCGGCGACGGCGAGCACCTGATCCGCGCCGGCCTCGGCCAGTTCTACCAGCGCGAGCGGGTCAACATTCAGCTCGACTTCTCGCAGAACGCGCCGTTCTCCGAGTTCACCAGCGGCATCCGCACCCTCGACGGCAGCTCGATCTTCACCGACGGCTTCAACCGCGGCATCCCGGCGCGCGGCATCGATCCCAACGCCGAGACGCCGTCCAACCTGCAGTTCAACCTGACCTGGGAGCAGCGGCTCGGCAACAACTCGACGCTCGAGCTGTCGTACGTCGGCAGCCGCGGCAAGGACCTGATCCGGCCGGTCGACATCAACCAGGTGCCGGCGGGGGATCCCAACGGCAACGGCATCCCCGAGCGGCTCGAGTACGTCCGCTGCGGCGCCGACGCCGGCTGTCGCGCCGCGCTGCGCCCGTTCGGCGTCTTCGGTGACAACCCGATCACCTACTGGCGCACCGACGGCGAGTCGACCTACGACTCGATCCAGGCGCAGTTCATCACCCGCTTCGGCCGCGGATCGCAGTTCCAGGCATCGGCCACCTTCGCCGACTTCGACGCCGACACCGACGTCGGCTCGTCGAGCGCCGGCCCGCAGCTCGGCAACATCACCGACCTCAACAACCTCGGCCTCGACGACGGCCCGGCGGCGCTGCATCGCGACCTGATCGCCAACGCCAGCCTGGTGCACAACCTGCCGACGCTCGAGAACGCAGAGGGGTGGAAGCGAGGGCTGTTCGGCAACTGGACCGTCGGCGTGGTCGCCATCTACCAGACCGGCGTGCCGTTGACGGTGGTCACCGGCGGGGCGCTCAACGGCGTCGGCTACGCCGGCACCGGCTTCAACGACAACCAGCGGCCGATCCGCACCGGCGCCTCGTGCAGCGGCAGCGGCACCCAGATCATCAACCCGGACGCCTTCACGCTCGCCGGCTACCAGCTCGGCAGCACCGCGCAGATGGCGCGGCGCGGCGCGTGCGAGGGCCCCGACTTCTTCCAGACCGACCTGTCGTTCTACAAGAACATCGGGGTCGGCGATCGGATGGGGCTGCAGCTGCGCTTCGAGATCTTCAACATCTTCAACACCGACAACTTCGTCGGCGTCGACACCGGCTACAACCCCGTCGTCACCCTCGACGGCGAGCTCGGTGACGCGACGACGATCGT
>JBPEXA010000658.1:0-4390 GCA_052032135.1 Thermoanaerobaculia bacterium
TGACGTCGACCTTCTCGACGTCGCCGATGTCGGGCACCAGGATCTCGACGAGATCGGCCATCGCGCTAGAGCAGCAGACGCCGCAGGTCGCCGAGCACTCGGCCGAGATGGGTGGTGAAGCGCACGGCGAGCGCGCCGTCGATCACCCGGTGGTCGTAGGAGAGCGACAGCGGCAGCATCAGTCGTGGCTCGAAGTCGGAGCCGTTCCACACCGGCTGCATCACCGAGCGAGCGACCCCGAGGATCGCCACCTCCGGGGTGTTGACGATCGGCGAGAAGTGGCTGCCGCCGATGCCACCGAGGCTCGAGATGGTGAAGCTGGCGCCGCGCAGCTGGTCGGGTTTGAGCTTGCCCTCGCGGGTGGCGGCGCTCACCTCGCCGAGCTCTTCGGCGAGCTCGTAGATCCCCTTGCCGTCGACGTCGCGGATCACCGGCACCATCAGGCCGTCCTCGGTGTCGACGGCGATGCCGAAATGGTAGTAGCCCTTGAGCACCAGGTGCTCGCCGTCGGGGTCGAGCGACGCGTTGACGGTGGGAAACCGCCGGAGTGCGGCGACCGCCGCCTTCATGATGAAGGCGAGCGGCGTGAGCGAGAAGCCTTGCGCCTTCGCCTCCTCCTTGTGCGCCTGGCGGAACGCCTCGAGCTCGGTGATGTCGGCCCAGTCGTTCTGCGTGACGTGGGGCGCGTGGAGCCAGCTGCGCTGGAGGTTGGGGCCGGAGATCTTCTGGATGCGGGTCAGCTTCCGCCGCTCGACGGGGCCGAACTTGGAAAAGTCGACGACCGGCATCGGCGGCAGCGCCGAGCCGCCGGCCGCCGCCGGCTCGCGCAGCGCCTTCTTGACGAACGCCTGGACGTCCTCTTTGAGGATGCGCCCCTTGCGGCCGCTCCCCTGCACGCGGGTGAGGTCGACGCCGAGCTCGCGGGCGAAGCGGCGGATCGCCGGCGAGGCGTAGACGTTGGTGAAGTCCTCTTCGATGAAGGCGGGCGCCAGCGCCTCGCGACCTTCGGTCGCCCCGTCCCCGCCCGATGCCGGCGCGGCCTGCCGCGAGGGCTCGGCGACAGCGGTCGTCGCCTCGGCCGCAGGAGCCTCGGGAGCGGAGGCGGCGGACGGCGCCGTCTCCTCCGGCTCGGCGTCCACGGCCGGCTCCGGGGCGGAGGACTCCGGCTCGGGCTCGGGCTCGGGATCGGGCTTCGGGGCGGCCTCGGTCGGCTCGCCGCTCGCCTCGAGGGTGAGGATGAGGTCGCCCTCCTCCACCGTGTCGCCCGCCTTGACGCGGATCTCCGACACCGTGCCGGCGGCGGGGGACGGCACGTCCATCGACGCCTTGTCGCTCTCGAGGGTGATCAGCGAGTCGTCGACCGCCACGCTGTCGCCGGGCGACACCAGCACCTCGACGACGTCGGCGGGCGCGTCGCCGATATCGGGGATCTTGATCTCGATCGAGTCAGCCACCGCTCACACCGTCCACGGCTCGGGCTTGTCGGGGTCGAGCTCGTACTTGGCGATCGCCTCGGCCACCGTCTTCGCCGGCACCGTCCCCTCCTCGGCGAGCGCCTTGAGCGCGGCGACCGTGACGTTGAAGCGGTCGACCTCGAAGAAGCGGCGCAGCCGTTCGCGGGTATCGGAGCGTCCGAAACCGTCGGTGCCGAGGGTGACGTAGCGGGCCGGCACCCAGCTGGCGATCTGGTCGGCGACGGTGCGCATGTAGTCGGTGGCGGCGATCACCGGTCCCGGGCGCCCGTCGAGGCACTGTTCGATGTAGCTCACCCTCGGCGTCTCGTCGGGGTGGCGGCGGTTCCAGCGATCGACCGCCATGCCGTCGCGGCGCAGCTCGGTGAAGCTGGGCGCGCTCCAGACGTCGGCGCGCACACCGAAGTCGCCCTCGAGCAGCTCGGCGGCCGCCTGCACCTCGCGCAGGATGGCGCCGCTGCCGAGCAGCTGGACGCGGGGTGGCGGCTGTTTGGCGCGCGACTTCTTCGCCTCGGAGAGCAGGTAGAGCCCTTTGCGGATCCCTTCCTCGGCGCCGTCGGGCATCGGTGGGTGGAGGTAGTTCTCGTTGAGCAGGGTGACGTAGTAGAAGACGCTCTCGTCTTCGGCGTACATGCGGCGCAGGCCGTCCTGCATCACCACCGCCACCTCGTAGGCGAAGCTCGGGTCGTACGAGATGCAGTTGGGCACCGTCGAGGAGAGCAGGTGGCTGTGGCCGTCCTGGTGCTGCAGCCCCTCGCCGTTCAGGGTCGTGCGCCCGGAGGTGGCGCCCAGCAGGAAGCCGCGGGTGCGCATGTCGGCCGCCTGCCAGATCAGGTCGCCGACGCGCTGGAAGCCGAACATCGAATAGAAGATGAAGAACGGGATCATGTGGAGGCCGTGGTTGGCGTACGAGCTGCCGGCGGCGGTCCACGACGCCAGCGAGCCCGCCTCCGAGATCCCCTCCTGGAGGATCTGGCCGGAGGTCTCCTCGCGGTAGTAGGCGAGCTGGTCGCGGTCCTCCGGGGTGTAGAGCTGCCCCATCGGCGCGTAGATCCCGAGCTGCCGGAACATCCCCTCCATGCCGAAGGTGCGCGCCTCGTCGGCGATGATCGGCACCAGCCGGTCCTTGATGTTGGCGTCGCGGGTGAGCGTCATCAGCAGGCGGACGAACGCCATGGTGGTCGACATCTCGCGCTCGCCGCTCCCCTCGAGCAGCGAGCTGAAGGCGGGCAGATCGGGGATCTCGAGCGGCTCCGCGGCCGGCTCGCGCCGCGGCAGGTAGCCGCCGAGCGCGTCGCGCCGCTCGCGCAGGTAGCGCATCACCGCGCTGTCCTCTTCCGGCTTGTAGAACGGCAGGTCCTCGATCTGCTCGTCGGAGATCGGGATGTTGAAGCGGTCGCGGAACTGCCGCAGCGAGTCCTCGCCGAGCTTCTTCTGCTGATGGGTGATGTTCTGCCCCTCGCCCGACTCGCCCATGCCGTAGCCCTTGACCGTCTTGGCGAGGATCACCGTCGGCTGCCCCTGGTGGCGGGTCGCCTCCCAGAAGGCGGCGTAGACCTTCTGCGGGTCGTGGCCGCCGCGCTTGAGCCGCCACAGATCGGCATCCGACATGTCGGCGACCATCTCCGCCAGCTCGGGGTACTTGCCGAAGAAGTGCTGGCGGACGAAGTCCCCCTCGCTGTTGGCGGCGTAGAGCTGGTACTCGCCGTCGAGCGCCTCCTCCATCCGCCGGCGGAGGATCCCCTGGGTGTCGCGGGCGAGCAGCGGGTCCCAGTTCGAACCCCAGATCACCTTGATGACGTTCCACCCGGCGCCGCGGAACACCGCCTCCAGCTCCTGGATGATCTTGCCGTTGCCGCGCACCGGGCCGTCGAGGCGCTGCAGGTTGCAGTTGATGACGAAGATCAGGTTGTCGAGCTGCTCGCGGGTGGCGAGCGAGATGGCGCCCAGCGATTCCGGCTCGTCCATCTCGCCGTCACCCAGAAACGCCCACACCTTGCGCCCGCCGGCGTCGATCAGCCCGCGGTTGTCGAGGTACTTCATGAACCGCGCCTGGTAGATCGCCGACAGCGACGTCAGCCCCATCGAAACGGTCGGGAACTGCCAGAAGCCGGGCATCAGCCACGGGTGCGGGTAGGAGGCGAGGCCGCCGATCGTCTCCTCGCGGAATTTCGACAGCTCCTCCTCGCTCACCCGCCCCTCGAGGAAGGCGCGGGCGTAGATGCCGGGCGAGCTGTGGCCCTGGAACATCACCAGGTCGCCGCCGTGGTCGTCGGTGGGAGCGTGGAAAAAGTGGTTGAAGCCGATCTCGAACAGGTTGGCGACCGACTGGTAGGTGGCGATGTGGCCGCCGAGCGCCCCCGGCTTGCGGTTCGCCTTGACCACCATCGCCATCGCGTTCCATCGCAACAGGCTCTTCAACCGCCGCTCGAGCGACGGATCGCCCGGCCGCTGCGCCTCGCGGTGGGGCGGGATGGTGTTGATGTAGGCGGTGGTCGCGTTGTAGGGGAGGTAGGCGCCGGTGCGGCGCGCCTTCTCCACCAGCGCCTCGATCAGGAAGTGGGCGCGCTCCGGACCGTCGCGCTCGATCACCTCCTCGAGCGCGTCCTTCCACTCGCGGGTCTCTTGCGGGTCGATGTCCTCGATCAACGGATCCGGGGTCTCGTCCATGAACGCTCCTCGGCGCAGGCAGACGGTGGAACGGGCGTGAGCCGCGTATTGTACGCCGTGATGGAGAAAGCCAGGACGGGCTCTGCCGGCGGCGGTCCCACCACCCCCGGTCGCGGTCGGACCCTCGCCCTCACCGTCCTCGCGCTGGTCGCCTTCGCCGCCAACTCGGTGCTCTGCCGGCTGGCGCTGGTCGACGGGCGGATCGACGCCGTCACCTTCACCATCGTACGGCTGGCGGCGGGGGCGGC
>JBPEXA010000659.1:0-2426 GCA_052032135.1 Thermoanaerobaculia bacterium
AGCCGTTCGAGCAACAGACCGCCGGCGGCGCAGCCGGCGGCGTCGACCTGCTGCGCCGCCGCCGGGTCGAGCGCTTCGAGATCGGCGAGTGCGATCAGGTAGCGCTTCGCCTCGACGTGGATCTCGCTGCGCACCTTCGCCTCCGCCGCCGGACCCACCGGTTGGCCCGGAATCGAGCCCAGCGCCTCGAGCAGCTTGCGGCGGAGGAAGCCGTCGCTCTGGCTGCCGAGGCACTCGGTGAGCGCCTGGCGGGCGGCGCGGCCGGGAATGCTGGCGATCGTCTTGGGAATCGCCCGGCGGACCCAGATCGGCTCTTCCGGCTCTTTCATGAACAGGGTCAGCGCCGGGATGGCATCGTCGCCGTAGGCGGCGAGCGCCTGCCGGGCATCGTGCTTGAGATGGCGATCGACGAGGAGGGAGATCAAGGTCGGCAGGTAGAGCGGATTGGGGCCGTCGCGATCGCAGCGCCGGCGGATCGAGCTGATCGCCGCCCGCACCACCGCCGGATCGGGGTCGTAGAGCAGGTTGACCAGCCGTTCCGCGAACGCCGCCTCGACGATGGCGCCGATCGCTCTCGCCGCTTCGATGCGCACCGCGCTGTCGCCGTCGGTGATCATCGCTTCGAGGGTCGCGGTCGCCGACGCCAGCATCTCCGGCCCGCCGTGGTTCGCCAGGCAGGCGACCGCCGCCGCCCGCACGCCGGCGTCGGCCGCGCGCAGGCGAGGCAACATGAGATCGCAGGCGTCCTGGTGCAGCAGGTCGGCGAGCACTCGCGTCGCCGCTGCGCGCACCTCTGGATCGTCATCCGACAGTCGGCGCTCGACCAGCGGCGCGGCATCCTCGCGACCTGCCGCGGCGAGCACCTCGAGCGTCCGGCAGCGTACGTCTGGATCGTCGTGGTAGAGCAGTAGCGGCGGCACCAGGTGTCCGCGCCCGTGCGCCGCCAGCAGCTCGAGGCTGTGCAGCACCTGCCGGGCATCGGCGCTGCCCAGCGACTCGACCAGGATCTCGAGGGTGGTGACGTCCTGGAGGTTGATGGTCGAGTCGCTGTCGACCGCGGTGTGCTCGAGACCGCGGCGGAACGAGCGGATGTACTCGGCGATCAGCCGGCGGGTCGCCACCAGCCATACGGCGATCACCACCAGCGACAGCCAGCTCGCCTGCAGCGGCGTGATCCAGCCGAGGGTGACGGGCAGCAGCAGGATCGCCGCCAGGCCCTTTGCGCCGCGCTTGATCACCACGTCGACCAGCGCCTTGGCCGACACTCGCTCGTCGCGCCGCAACGGGAGGAAGAGCAGCTCGCGGGTCGAGTCGTCGACCGAGTAGCGGACGCCGCTCTCGGCGATCTTGAGCGCCAGGGCGGCGACCACCACCCCGCCGGGGAACAGGGTGCCGGTGATCAGCAGCGCCAGGGTGCCGGCCGACAGCGACACCGGCAGCACCCGCAACGCGAAGCCGACGCCGAGCACACGGTGGATGCGGGAGGTGAACAGCAGCTGGAAGACCAGCGCCGCCACCCCCATCAGGCTGAAGAAGTTGCCGAAGAACTCGGTGCGGTTCTCGAGACCGCTGGTCGCGGTCTCCACCGCCCAGTTGAACTGCAGATCGACCACCTGCGAGACGACGATCGCCAGCAGCATGACGACGCCGACCAGCCGCAGGTGCTGAGACTGACCGAGCAGCGACAGGCGAGGCCGCTGCCGCGGGCGCTCCCCCCTCGTCCGCCCCCCCGCCGCCGGATCCTCGGCCGGGGCGCCGATCCAGGGGAGGAGCACCATCACCCCGACCACCAGCACCGCCGCCGCCAGCAGGCAGTCGCGCGTCGACGACAACGCCGCCACCCAGCGGGCGACGAGCCCCCCCGCGATCCCACCCAGCAGCGCACCGCCGCCGAGGAAGCCGAACAGCCGCTTCGCCTGCCGGGCGTCGAACACCTCGCTCGCCAGCAGCCAGAGCTGGCTCATGGTCAGCGCGATGGCGATCGAGATCCAGACGTAGAAGGCGACCGGCACCCAGCTGTCGGAGCGCGCGAACAGCCACCAGAAGACGACCAGGCCGACGAGCACCGACGCGAAGGTGACGAGCACCAGCCGCCGGCGCGGCATCGTGTGCGACAAGCGGGTGAAGAGCCAGGCGGCGGGATAGGAGAGCACCGCCACCAGCAGGTAGACCCACGGCAGCTGAGTGGCACCGAGCGCGTCGATGAAGGTCGCCTGGCGAACCGTCTTCGACGCGTACTGGAAGGTGACGCAGAGGAAGAAGCCGGCGAACAGCAGCAGCGCCGCCGACCCCTCGCCGGGATAGAACACGATGCCGAGGCGGCGGCAGAAGGCTCGCCACCGGTCCGCTTCCGGTCGCTGGCGGTCGGGCTCGCTCATCGTCGGGCGGCGCCGGCGGGCCGTGGCGCCGCCTCCAGGAAGTCCCTC
>JBPEXA010000066.1:0-3943 GCA_052032135.1 Thermoanaerobaculia bacterium
GCCGCAGGGAAGGGTCGGGGGTGCGGCTGATCCACAAGCACGGCGCGGCGCGGGCGTTGACACGGGCGCTCGCCGTGGGGAGCGACCTCATCGTCCTCGTCGACCAACGGGTTCACCCGCGCCACGCGGTCGAGGTCCCCTTCTTCGGACGGCCGGCGCTCACCACCACGCTGATCGCCCGCCTCGCCGCCAAGCACGATTGCCGGGTGGTGCCGATCTTCGTTCTCCCGGCGACGGCGGGCCGCTACCGGGTGGTGGCGAGACCGGCGATCGAGCCCGGCGACGCCGTCGAGCGGGCGACAGAGCGCTACATGGCGGCGGTCGAAGACGAGGTGCGGCGGCGCCCGGAGCTGTGGATGTGGATGCACGACCGGTGGCGGCTGCGATGAGCGGACGAGCGTCGACGGGGCGCGCCCTCGCGGTCTACGCCCCCAACTGGGTCGGCGACACGGTGATGGCGCTGCCGGTGCTCGACGCGCTGATCGCCGACGGCCGTCGGCCCGCCGTCGTCTGCCGCCCCCACCTGGCACCGCTGCTCGGCCTCGTCGACGGCCTCGCGGCGGTCCACCCGGCCGACGACGACGCGGAGAGGATCGCGGCGCTCGCCGCCTACGACGAGGCGGTGCTGCTGCCCAACAGCTTCCGCTCCGCCTGGCTGGCGCGACGCGCGGGGGTCGGCCGCCGGTGGGGGTACCCGGCCGGCTTCCGGCGATGGCTCCTCGCCCCGTCGGTGCGGCGTCCGCGATCGAGGCGCCACCAGGTGGAGGACTACGCACCGCTGCTCGCCGCCATGGGGGTGCCGCCGCCGGCGAGCTGGATCCCCCACCTGACGCTCGACCCGGCGACGGTGAGCCGCGGCCGCCGGCTGCTCGGGCGATCGGGCATCGACCCGGAGGGGGGGCCGGTGGTCGGCCTCTTCGCGGGCGCCGAGTTCGGCCCCTCCAAGCGGTGGCCGCGCTCGCACTTCGAGACGGTGGCGCGCGAGCTGCGGCGCCGGCGCCCCGACGTCCAGATCACCATTCTCGCCGGCCCCAAGGAGGTGTGGCTGGCGGTGCGGCTGCACGAGGAGACCGGCCGCATCCACCCGGTGCTGGGGACCGATCTCGATCTCGCCGATCTCGCCGCCGTCCTCGCCGCCCACCGGGCGCTGCTGACCAACGATTCGGGACCGATGCACCTGGCGGCGGCGGTCGGCGTCCGCTGCGCGGCGCTGTTCGGGCCGACCGACCCCCGCCGCACGGCGCCCGCGGGCGACGGACACCGCGTCCTCACCCTCGATCGGTGGTGCTCCCCCTGCTTCCGCAGGCGGTGCCCTCTCGTCCACCACCGCTGCCTGCGCGATCTGACGCCGGCGGACGCGGTGACCGCGCTCGGCGGTCTCCTCGACGGCGCCTAGGAGAGCTCGAACAGGGGGTCGCCCCCCTCCACCGCCTGTCCCTCGGTGACGTGAATGCGGGTGATGACCCCGTTGCGCTCGGCCCGGATCTCGTTCTCCATCTTCATCGCCTCGAGCACGAGGATCCCCTCGCCGGCGGCGACCTCGGCCCCCTCCTCCACCAGCACCGACGTCACGCGGCCCGGCATGTAGGCGTCGACCCGCTGCTGACCCCCTCCCGCCTCCGCGGCGTGCGCCTCCTCGGCGAGGGCGGTCAGCGGGTCCTGCACCTGCACGGTCTCGACCCCGCCAGAGCTCGTCACCTCGTAGCGATCCTCTCCCACCGGTCGCACCGCGACCTCGAACTGCACCCCTTCGACCAGCAGGCTGCGCACGCCGTGCATCGCTTCCGCCGACAGGATGACGTACGACTGGTCGCCGATCTCGACGGTGAACTCTCCGCCGCGACGTTCGATCTTGACCTTCGTCTCGCCGTCGGGATGTTTGACGATCAGCTCCATCCGCTGCCCCTCAGCGCATCGCGCCGCCCCGCCTCGCGCCACTGGCTGCGCCGCCCTTCCATTCTCGCATTCGACGAGCGACGGCCGATCCGTTCGAGATGCTCGAGCGCCGCCGCGACCACCGTCAGCTTGCGCAGATGCTCGGGCGGTGTGACCGACAGCTCGCCGGCGGCCAGTTTGCGGTCGAGCATGCCGATGTCGAGGCGCCCGGCGCGGAAGTCGGCGTCCTCGAGCAGCGCCTGGAAGAGAGGCGCGGTGGTGCGGATGCCGTCGATCCGCAGCTCCGCGAGCGCCCGCCCGAGACGGTCCATCGCCTCCGCCCGGTCGGCGCCGAAGACGATCAGCTTGGCGAGCATCGGGTCGTAGTGGATCGTCACCTCTCCCCCCTCGTAGACACCGCAGTCGTTGCGCACACCCGGCCCCTCGGGCAGCCGCAGGCGGACGATGCGGCCGGGCGACGGCGCGAAGTTGTTCCACGGGTCCTCGGCATAGAGACGGACCTCGATCGCATGGCCCCGCGGTTCGATCTTCGCGAGCGCCGGGTCGAGCGCCTCGCCGGCGGCGACGGCGAGCTGCTGGCGGACGAGGTCGACGCCGGTCACCGCCTCGGTGATCGGATGCTCGACCTGCAGTCGGGTGTTCATCTCCAGAAAGTAGAACTCGCCGTCGGGGTCGAGCAGGAACTCGACGGTGCCGGCGTTGGTGTAGCCGACCGCCTGCGCCGCCCTCACCGCCGCCTCGCCCATCGCGCGGCGCAGGTCGGCGTCGACGACCGGCGAGGGCGCCTCTTCGACCACCTTCTGATGCCGCCGCTGGAGCGAGCACTCCCGCTCGCCGAGCGACACCGCCGCGCCGTGGGCGTCGGCGAGCACCTGGATCTCGACGTGGCGCGGCCGTTCGACGTACTTCTCGATGTAGACCGCGTCGTCGCCGAAGCTGGCGGCCGCCTCCGAGCGCGCCGCCCGGAAGGCGGAGGCGAGCTGGTCGCTCGATCGCACGAGGCGCATCCCCTTGCCGCCGCCACCGGCGGACGCCTTCACCATCACCGGGTAGCCGATCTCGTCGGCGAACGCCTCGGCGGCCGCCGCCGAGGCGAGCGGCTCGTCGCCGCCGGGCACCACCGGCACCCCCGCCGCCGCCATCAGCCGGCGACTCTCGATCTTCGAGCCCATCGCCGCCATCGCCTCCGGGGGCGGTCCGATGAAGCGGACGCCGGCGTCGCCGCAGCGGCGGGCGAACTCCGCGTTCTCGGACAGGAACCCGTACCCGGGGTGGATGGCGTCGGCGCCGATGCGAAGGGCGAGATCGACGATCGCGTCGCCGCGCAGGTACGACTGCGCCGAGGGGGCGGGACCGATGCGGTAGGCCTCGTCGGAGAGCAGCACCGGGAGCGACGCGCGGTCGGGGTCGGAGTAGACGACCGCCGCCCGGATGTCGAGCTCTCTCAGGGTGCGCAGCACCCGCACCGCGATCTCGCCCCGGTTGGCGATCAGCACCTTCTTGAACGGGGGGCGTCGGTCGACCATCATCTGCGCTCGGCGGTCCGCCGGGAGCCTCGGGAGTGCGCTGTGCCGGCGGCGCAGTCTAGCAAGCGGCGGCGCGGTGGTCGCCGCCCCCCGCCGGCGACCGACCCCTCAAGCCGATCCCGACGAGGACCAGCAGAGCCGCCGCCGCCATCGCCAGCGAGCCGTACCAGAAGGAGCGGTCGACCGCCACTTCGACGCGGTGGTGACCGGCCGTCAGCGGCACGCCGAGGCGATGGAGGTTGGCGGCGTAGTAGGAGGCCGGCCGGCCGTCGACCGAGACGTCGTAGATCGGCAGGTGCGTCCGCTGGATGACCAGCACCGCGTCGCCCGGCGCCTCGGTGTCGATCACCAGCCGGTCGCCCGCCGCCTCGACCAGGCGCGCGCTCCCCCCGCGCTGCGACCGCCGCGGATGGTCGCCGGCGAGCACCACGTCGCGGCGAGGGTCGAAACCGGGGGCGAGGATCGCCGTCAGCGCCTCGTTGAGGTTGGCCGAGCCGCGCACCCGCCCGACCACTTCGAGG
>JBPEXA010000660.1:0-2236 GCA_052032135.1 Thermoanaerobaculia bacterium
GACAGCGACCGCTTCCGCTTCGGCTACTCGTCGCTGGTGACGCCGGCGACGGTCTTCGACTACCACGTGCGCGAGAGGCGGCTCGACGTGCTCAAGCGGCAGATCGTCCGCGGCGGCTACCGCAGCGCCGACTACCAGAGCCGCCGGCTGTGGGCGCGGTCGGCGGACGGCACCGAAGTGCCGCTGTCGATCGTCCACCGCCGGGGGGTGACGCTCGACGGGTCGAATCCGTGCCTGCTCGACGGCTACGGCGCCTACGGCGTGTCGAACGACCCGTCGTTCTCGTCGCTGCGGCTGTCGCTGCTAGAGCGCGGCTTCGTCTACGCCGTCGCCCACGTCCGCGGCGGCGGCGAGATGGGGGAGCGATGGCACCATGCCGGCCGTCTGGAGGAGAAGCCGCGCAGCTTCGAGGACTTCATCGCCGCCGCCGAGACGCTGATCGCCGACGGCTACACGCGGCCCGACAAGCTCGCCATCCGCGGCGGCAGCGCCGGCGGCCTGCTGATCGGCGCCGCCCTCAACCGGCGCCCCGAGCTGTTCGGCGCCGTCGTCGCCGCCGTCCCCTTCGTCGACGTCGTGCAGACGATGCTCGACGACCGCCTGCCGCTGACGGTGACCGAGTACGAGGAGTGGGGCGACCCCTCCGATCCGGAGGTGTTCGAGACACTGCTCGCCTACTCCCCCTACGACAACGTGCGGCCGGCTCGCTATCCGCCGATGCTGGTCACCGCCGGTCTCAACGACCCGCGCGTCCAGTACTGGGAGCCGGCGCGCTGGGTGGCGAAGCTGCGGGCGACCAAGCTCGACGACCATCCGCTGCTGCTCAAGACCGACCTCGGATCGGGGCACGGCGGCCCCTCGGGCCGCTACGCCGCGCTGCGCGAGCGAGCGCTCGAGTTCGCCTTCCTGATCGATCGAGTGGCGCCCGAAGCGCGTGATAGAAACGGCGCGTGACCGTCCAGCGTCGTGATGCGAGCACCTTCGCCTCGGAGGCCGTCACCCGCGGCATCCGGGTGCGGGTCGATCCGCGGTTCGATCCCCAGCGCTCGCAGCCGGCGAACGGCAAGTGGTTCTTCCTCTACCGGGTGCGGATCCGCAACGAAGGGGCGGGCACGGTGCAGCTGCTGAACCGCCACTGGGTGATCACCGACGGCGCCGGGCGGGTGGAAGAGGTGCGCGGCCCCGGCGTGGTCGGCGAGCAGCCGATCCTGGCGCCGGGAGAGGCGTTCGAGTACACCTCCGGCTGCCCGCTGACCACCGACATCGGCAAGATGGAGGGGAGCTACGAGATGGCCGCCGAGGACGGCGACACCTTCGAGGTCGAGATCGCCCCCTTCGTCCTCTGCGAGGAGACGACCGTCCATTGATCGCCGCCGTCGACCACCGCGAGGGGGGGCGGTGAGCGACGCCGGCTGGATCGACGCCGCCCGCTACTACGTCGCCGTCGTCTGGTGGGTGGCGTTGCCGGCCGCCGTCGTCTTCTGGCTGGTGATCCATCCGTTCGCCGCCTTCTGGCGGCGGGTCGGCCTCGTCGTCACCTATTCGACGGCGGCGGTCGCGATGGCGCTCGCCGGATGGATCGCCTGGCAGTTCCGGCTGCCGGCGCTCGAGGTGCGGCAGCCGTTGCAGCCGGTGCTGGCGGTCGTCGGCGTCGCCCTCTACGTGCTCGCGCTGCGCATCGAGGTGCTCTGCCGGCGGCACCTCAAGGCGCGCACGCTGGTCGGGGTGCCGGAGGTGAAGGCGGGCGATCCGGGGAAGCTGCTGACCGAGGGGATCTACGCCCACACCCGCAACCCGCGCTATCTCGACATCATGATCGCCATGGTCGGCTGGGCGCTGCTGCTGCAGATCGAGGCGTTCTACTGGATGGTGCTGGCGGGCAACGCCGGCATCTACCTGATCGCCGTCATCGAGGAGCGGGAGCTGGCGGAGAGGTTCGGCGCCCCCTACGAGGCGTACCGCGACGCCGTGCCGCGGCTGGTCCCCCGCTCCTGGGCGTTCCTCTCCGCCTGACCGGCCCCTAGGTGCCGGCCGCGGCGAGCTCCGGCGCCCACCGCTCGCAGAACGCCTCGACCAGCAGCTCGCGGGCCCGCTCGACCACCTGGTCGAGGGCGGGGGTGTGGGCGAGCGTCTCCTCCGCCTTGGCGCGCAGGCTGGCGAGGCTCGGCAGCTCGGGGAGGTGGACGTCGGCGAGCAGCTCGGCGAGGTGGTCGCGGGCCTCGGCCCCCTGGCGTCG
>JBPEXA010000661.1:0-1800 GCA_052032135.1 Thermoanaerobaculia bacterium
CAGACGTCGGGGCGCCTTCATGCCGCGGCGCTCATGGCGGTGAGCTCGGTCGGGCGACGGCCTCCGTCGCCATCGCGCGCGCTGCCCCCTCGGTCGAGACTCCTTCCCGCTCCGCGCGTTCGAGGACCTCGAGCAACGTGTCGTGGATCGCCTCCAGCCGGGCGGCCAGCTCGTCGGCATCGATGCGGCCGAGCTCGTGAGCGCCGCTGAGGATGCCGCCCGCGCTGACCACGTAGTCGGGAGCCCAGACGATGGCGTGTCGGCGGAGTCGCTCGGCGTCCACCTCGGTCGCCAGCTGGTTGTTGGCGGCGCCGCAGATCCCCCGCGCCCGCACGGTGGGGATCGACCGCTCGTCGAGGATGCCGCCGAGCGCGCAGGGGGCGAGCAGGTCGACCTCGGCGGCGAGCACGGTGGCGGCGTCGATCGCTCGCGCGCCGGTGGCGGCGCACACCGCTGCCACGCGCTCGGCGTCGACGTCGGCGACCAGCACCTCGGCGCCGGCGTCGGCGAGGTGGCGACAGAGTCGAGAGCCGACCCCGCCCGCTCCCTGTACCGCGATGCGGACGCCGCCGAGGCCGTCGCGGCCGAGGACGTGGCGCGCCATCGCCCTCAGCGCGTGGTAGAGGCCGATGGCGGTCGCCACCGAGGTCTCCGCGCCCGGCAGCCCGGCGACGTGCTCGGTCTCCTCGCGGAGCACCACCATGTCGTCGGCGTCGGTACCGACGTCGGGCGCGCAGCGGTAGCGGCCGTCGAAGCGCCCGATGGCGCGCCCCAGCGCCCGGAGCAGCTGCGGCGTCTTGTCGGTGCGCGGATCGGCGAGCACCGCCGTCTTGCCGCCTCCCCATCCGAGCCCGGTCAGCGCCCACTTGTAGGTCATCGCGCGGCTGAGGCGCAGGACGTCGGTCAGGGCCGCGGCGGAGTCGGGATACGGAAAGCAGCGAATGCCGCCGAGCGACGCGCCGCCCCGCACCCGGTGGAGGGCGACGATCGCCCGCAGGCCGCTGGCGGCATCGTGCAGATAGACGACCTCCTCGTGGCCGTCCCATTCGGGGTGCTCGAACACCATCGACGGGATCTTAGCGCCGGACCGGAGCCGCGACGGCGCTAACCGCCGTCGAAGTCGGGGGCCGTCGAGGAGACGACGGCATCGGCGAGCTCGGCGCCGAACTGCGTCGCGGGCGGCACCAGCAGGACGTTGCACGGCGGGTCGAAGAGCACCGGGGCGACGACGCTGCCGACCATCTGGCGCGAGATCGGCCCGGTCCCCTGGCCGTGGGTGCCCAGCACCAGCAGATCGCTGCCGGTCTGCGCCGCCCGCTCGGTGATGGTCAGCACGACGTTGCCGCTCGCCACCTCGGCGTCCATCGGAGGCGCCGTCGGCGCATCGAGAGTGGCGTCGAGGAAGTCGCGCAGCTCGTGCGCCGCGGCGTCGCCGATGCCGTCGACCCCCTCGGGGACGACCAGCAGCGCACGGCGGTCACACTCCTCGAGCGCGCCGATCTGGCGGAGAAAGTCGAGGCCACACGCCATGGCGTCGGCTGCGGAGCGGGAGAGGTCGACCGGGAAGAGGGCCGAGCGAGGCGGGAAGGCGGCGTCGCGAGCGACGAGGAGGGGACAGCCGAGATTGCGGACCAGGGCGTCGGTGGCGGTGCCGAGGACGATGCGAGCGACCGTCTCGACCCCGGCGCAGCCGATCACCACCAGATCGGCGTCCCACTCCCGAGCCACGTCGAGCAGCACCTCGCGCGCGCGGCCGGTGCGAGCGTCGACCTCGAGCCGGTCGGCGGGGAAGCCGGCGGC
>JBPEXA010000662.1:0-1855 GCA_052032135.1 Thermoanaerobaculia bacterium
GGCCGAAGGCGAGGTTCGTGGTCCCGACGTCGCCTGCCTCGACCAGCGTCGGGGCGTCGGCGATCGACAGGACGACGTCGACCGGCACGGGAGGATCGCCCTGGAGGACCATCGTCTGGTCGGAGAACTCGATCCGCTCGATGTTGTAGAGCTGGTCGGAGCCCGTGTCGCCGTCATCGGGGTTCATGTCCATGACCGTGAGGCTGCCGGTGGCATTCGTGAAGACGACGTAGTCGAGGGCCGACCCCGCATAGACGGCGGTGTCGATATCGCCCGGATTGCCGCCCTCGAGAATCTCGCGCACGATGTAGAGCTCGCTCGGGTTGATCTCGCCCGCCAGCATCCTCTTCTGCAGGTCGCCCACCATGGTCGTCCAGGTCTCGTTGGTGCCCTGCCGGGCGATGCGGACGTTGAGGTAGCTGTCGCCGTCGATGATGTCGTCGCCGCCCAGACCCTCGATCCGGTCGCTGCCGCTACCGCCGAGGATGATGTTGCCGCTGCGGAACTCGCTGACACCGGCCCCGAGCAGCTCCTGCAGACCGGCGATGCGGGCGATGCCCTCGGCGGTCAGAATGCTGCCCTGCTGGCCGTTGCCCGCGGGCTCGACCGGCTCCGGCGGCTCGGGCTCCTCACCGGGCTCGGGCGGGACCGGAAGTGGGACAACGCCGAGGTCGGTCTCATCGGAGCCGATCAGCACGTCATTGCCATGCGAGCCGGACAGACCTTCGACCGCCTCGTAGCGGTCGAGCGCGGTGTCCTCGTCCGGCGGGATCGGCGTCTCGTCGAAGGCCGGCAGGTTCAGGTCGGCATAGACCGAGCTGCGCTCGACGTAGCTGACCCAGTCGAAGCCGGACATGCCCTCGTTGCGGGTGATCCCGACCGAGCTGACCATGATGTCGTCACCGCCCTCGGCCACGAACTCGTTGAAGCCGTCGCGGCCGAAGAAGACGTCGTGGCCGGCGATGGTGTCGGCGCCGAAGGCATCCGAGTTGTCGCCCATCGCGCCGTCCTGGCTGCCGCCCTCGAACCAGTCGTCGCCTTCACCGCCGATCGGCGCCTCGTTGGTGGTGGTGCCGAGGATGAAGTCGTTGCCCGGGCCCGCGAAGACCTCCGAGAAGTCCTCGCCGGTGATCACGAAGTCCGAACCGCGGCCACCGATGATCAGGTTCTCGCCCGGGCCGCCATGGATGACGTCGTTGCCGTCATTGCCCTTGATGACGTCGTCGCCACCGAGATCGGTGATGATGTCGTCGCCAGCGCCGCCGTCGATGTTGTCGTTGCCATGGCCGCCTTCGATGCGGTCATTGCCGCCGTCGCCCCAGATCGAGTCGTCGCCGATGCCGGCGATCAGGGTGTCATCGTTGTCGGTACCGCCGAGCACCACGTGGTCGCCGCCAGTGAACTGCAGCGAGTTCTCGTTGGCGCGGATCACCAGCTTGTTCACCTGCGGGTCGAAGAGCGACGCCTCGAACGGGTCATCGCTGCCCATCCCGTGGTTGTACTGCTTGGTCTGGTCGACCTCCAGCACGTAGCTCGGCGTCGCGAAGACGTCGATCGGCAGGTGCGTGGCGTCGGTGTTCTCGACGATCATGCTGGCGAAGGAGTTGTTCTCAAGCTCCGCCAGGAAGTTCATGCTCGCCGTGCGCGCCAGGTAGTAGAACCGGTCGCCGTCCTGAAGCGCCTCGAGCTGGGTCTCGAAGATGAAGTTGAAGGTGGAGCCGAGCATGCCGCCGAAGGGCGCGATCGCCTCGGCGAGACCGCCGATCCAGAAATCGACTTTGTCGAGGCCACCCTTGTCGCTGGCATAGCTGCCGGTGGCGTTCAGGAAGGCCTGCCGGTCGAGCGGCGCGCCTTC
>JBPEXA010000663.1:0-1804 GCA_052032135.1 Thermoanaerobaculia bacterium
GATCGAAGGTCGCCCGGCGCCGGTGGTGACGCCGGTGGCGCCGCTCAACGTCGATCGCGCCACCCTCGCCGAGGCGGCGAGCTTCGAGGCGCCGGCGACGATCCTCTCCTTCTGGGCGACCTGGTGCTCGCCGTGCTGGGCCGAGCTGCGGGAGCTGCAGGATCTCCATGAGCGCCATCACGGCGACGGCCTGAGAATCGTCGCCCTCACCCGCTTCGACCACCCCGAGGGCGACGAGGCAGGGCGAGCGTCGGACGTCGAGGGCGCCCGGCGGTTTCTCGAGCGTCGCGGCCACCGCTTCCCGGCGGCGATCACCGACTCCGACCGGCTCTACGACGCCTTCGAGGTGCGCACCATCCCCACCACCGTGCTGATCGACGGCAGCGGCACCGTGGTCGACTATGCGATCGGTCTCGACGGCGCCCGCGAGCTGATGGGGACGGCGCTCGGTCTGATCGGCGGGTGATCGAGACCGCGCGAGCCGCGGCGCGGTTGTCCGGCCGGCGACCATCGAGTACCCTTCGCCGCATGTCGCGATCCGTCCCGCTGCTGCTCGCCGCTCTGCTCTCCGCTCCCGCCCTCGCCGCCACCGAGGAGACGCCCGATCTCGCGGCGCCTCCCGACGTCGCCGCGCCACCCGCCGACGCCGAGGTCACCGACAGCGGCCTGGCGTCGAAGGTCCTCGAGCCGGGGACCGGCAGCGAGCATCCGACCGAGGCGTCCTGGGTTCGCGTCCACTACACCGGCTGGACGACCGACGGCGAGCGCTTCGACAGCTCGGTCGAGAGGGGGAAGTCGCTCACCCTGCCGCTCGATCGGGTGATCGACGGCTGGACGGAGGGGCTGCAGCTGATGGTGGAGGGGGAGAAGCGCCGCCTCTGGATCCCCGAAGAGCTCGCCTACGCCGGCAAGGAGGGGCTGCCGGCGGGCATGCTGGTGTTCGACGTGGAGCTGCTCGAGGTCTTCGAGGTGCCCGAACCGCCGGAGCACCTGACGGCGCCGGCCCCCGAGGCGACGCGGCACAAGAAGGGGCTCGCGAGCCTCGTGCTGAGGGAGGGGACCGGCAGCCGCAAGCCGAAGGCGCAGAGCTCGGTGACCGTCCACTACACCGGTTGGACGACCGACGGCGACATGTTCGACACCACGGTCTACCGCGGCCAGCCGATGACGTTCCCCCTCACCGGCGTGATCAAGGGGTGGTCGCAGGGGCTGCAGATGATGGTCGAGGGGGAGAAGCGCCGCTTCTGGATCCCCGAGAAGCTCGCCTACGACGGCGAGGAGGGCAAGCCCCAGGGGATGCTCGTCTTCGACGTCGAGCTGGTGCGGATCCCCGTCTACTGATCGCGCGGCTGGTGATCCCTCGGCGGCGCCCTCACGGGTCCGCGGCGTCGACGTCATGGCGCTCGAACCAGGCGAGGACGTGCGCCACCTTGGCGATCAGCTGGCTCGGTCGGTTGGCGATGCCGTGCGAGGCGCCCGGGATGCGCACCAGCGCGGTCGGCACCCGCTCGATGACGAGCGCCTGGTAGTACTGCTCCGATTCCGACATCGGCGTGCGGTAGTCGGCTTCGCCGGTCAGCACCATGGTCGGGGTGACGACGTTGCCGGCGAGCGAGAGCGGGGAGCGGCGCCAGTACTCCTCGGGCACTTCCCACGGCAGCCCCGGGAACCAGTACTTGTAGAAAAAGTTGTAGAAGTCGGCGGTGAAGACGAACGACGTCCAGTTGATCACCGGCTTGGCGACGACGGCGGCGCGGAAGCGGTCGGTGTTGCCGACGATCCACGCCGTCAGCACGCCCCCGCC
>JBPEXA010000664.1:0-2273 GCA_052032135.1 Thermoanaerobaculia bacterium
GACAGCGACCGCTCGTCGGCGGGGGAGGGGTACCCGTTCCCGCCTCGCGAGGTGCCCGATTCGATCTACGCCGGCGCCATCCGCCGCGGCAACGTGCTGGAGGCGCGGATCGCCGAGCAGATGCGGGTGCTCGGCACCTTCGTCGACGAGGTGCAGAGCTTCGAGTCGGCGCACGGCGACCAGGTCGAGACGACGCCGTCGGTCAGTCCGCTGCGGCGCAGCGAGTTCGTGCTCACCAGCCCGTTCGGCAACCGCCGCAGCCCGTTCACCAAGGAGCTCGACTTCCACCCCGGGCTCGACATGGCGGCGGCGACCGGCACCGAGGTCTACGCCCCCGCCGACGGGGTGGTGGTGTTCGCCGGCCGCTACCCGCTGAAGCAGAGCGTCGCCTGGTGGCGCTACGGCAACCTGGTGGCGATGCGCCACGGCGAGCGCTTCATCACCCTCTTCGGCCACCTCGACGAGACCACGGTCCGCAGCGGCCAGCAGGTGCAGCAGGGCGAGGTGATCGGCACGGTGGGCAACACCGGCTGGAGCACCAACCCGCATCTGCACTACGAGGTGCGGCGGCTGGTAGAGGAGGGGGAGTACGAGCCGGTCGACCCGAGGATCTACATCCTCGACCATCGCTGGCGCGACGAAGAGCAACTGCTGGTCCGGGCGCGGATGGCGCCCGACTTTCGAGATTACGAGCCGTTGCCGCGCTTGATCGGCCGCTGACGGCGATCGACCGCGACACGCGCGTACGGAGGGGCACATGCCTGGCGAAGCACCGACCATGATCATCCCGCAGGGGGCCGACATCCAGGTGGACGTCCACGGGCAGCTGTCGATCAGCACCCCGGGCAACCTGGTGATCCAGAATTCCGGCAACTACCGCAAGCTCGAATCGCTCAACGGCTCGATCCGCATCGAGCCGATGGCCGAGGTCGAGGCGGTCGACGTGCTGTGCGCCAGCACCTGCTACGTCGAGGGGACGCTGACCGCCTGGCGCGTCGAGGCGGAGGCGATCCACCTCGAGGACTCGGCGCAGGCCAACATCGTGCTGCAGGAGACGCGGCGGCTCGACATCGGCAAGGACGCGCGGCTGGTCGGCAACTTCGCCAACGAGAAGGAGCTCTTCCTGCTGCTGTCGCGCTTCGCCCGCCAGCTGCGGTCGCTGCCGCTGTTCGGCGAGCTCTCCAGCAAGGAGGCGCCCAAGGAGCTGCCCCCCGACGCCTCGCCGGCGGCGCTCGCCGCCACCCTCGAGGAGCTCGACGAGATCGAGCCGGGGAGCTTCGTCCGCGACGACGGCAGCCCGATCGAGGAGGCGGAGGAGACCGCCGCTACGCCCGAGGAGGCGGCCGCGGCGACCACCGTCGAGGTCGAGAGCGCGGAGGCGACGGCGGCCGTCGACCTCGGCGAGGATCCCTCGTCCGACCCGCTCTTCTTCGCCCTCGTGCTGCTCGAGCGCGAGCACACCCGATCGGTCTACGGGCCGACCTCGCAGCGGGCGATCGAGCAGGTGATCAAGCTGCTGCAGGAGGGCGACCACGACACCCTGCGCTCGACCTACCGCAGCCTGTTCAACCGGGTGGTCGAGCCGGGGCAGGACGTCCGCCGCGCCTACGAGCTGATCGACGAGCACTTCCAGGAAGGCTCGTAGGCCAGGCTCGTACAGCAGGCTCGTAGACCAGAAAGGCTCGTAGAGCCCTCGTCGTCCTCCCCGGGCGTCGGGGTCGCGCCGCGCTCGAGCGGCGGCTAGAGGGCGGTCACCCGCACCACTTCTTCGAAGCTGGTGATCCCCTCGGCGAGCTTGCGCAGGGCGCTCTGGCGCAGGGTGCGCATGCCGGCGTTCATCGCGTCGCGCTTGATCTGCAGCGAATCCGCGCGCTGCTGGATCAGCGGCTTGACCGCGTCGTCGATCGGCAGCACCTCGAACACCGCGGTGCGGCCGAGGAAGCCGGTGCCGCGGCACTCGAAGCACCCCTCGCCGACCCGCACCTTGACCTTCTTGCCGGCCGGCACCGCCAGCCGCAGCACCTCGACCTCCTGCGGCGTCAGGTAGCTGTCCTGCACACAGTGCGGGCAGACCTTGCGCACCAGCCGCTGGGCGACGGCACCGACCAGGGTGGAGGAGACCAGGAACGGCTCGATGCCGAGGTCGAGCAGTCGGTTGATCGCCGACGGCGCGTCGTTGGTGTGGAGGGTGGAGAAGACCAGGTGGCCGGTGAGCGCCGCCTGCACCGCGTACTCGGCGGTCTCGGGGTCGCGGATCTCGCCGACCATGATGA
>JBPEXA010000665.1:0-2625 GCA_052032135.1 Thermoanaerobaculia bacterium
TGTTCAACATCGGCGACCCGATCGAGGTGATCGGCGACAACCGGGTGGTGGTCCCCGACGCCTACTTCAAGTCGGTGCTCGCCGAGGCGGCGCGGCCGCGATCGAGCCGCAGCCAGTTGGATCTCTGGACGTTCGTGATGCCCAACGGGCCGGTCGACGCGCCGCTCGGCGACCACCTGCGGCCGACCTCGGACGTCGAGCGCTGGGCGGGCCTCGGCATCTGGGACCGGCTGCAGGGCGCCGAATGCGACCGCATCAAGGGGGAGGCGGGGGTGATGTGGTCGCTCTGATGCGAACGCGACCGGCCGCTCAGGGATCGGTGCGCAGCTCGCTGCCGCTCCGCCCGGCGAAGCCGCGCCGCCACAGCCCGATCGCCGCCTCGCGCAGGTCGTCGAACAGGGTGTAGAAGACCGGCACCACCAGCAGGGTGAGGAGGGTGGCGCTGGTCAGGCCGCCGATCAGGGTGAGGCCGAAGCTGCGGTAGCTGAGGCCGATGCTCGACGCCCCCTGAATGGTGAGCGGGATCATGCCGGCGATGGTGGTCAGCGCGGTCATCATGATCGGCCGGAAGCGGCGCTCGGCCGCCTTCAGCACCGCATCGGAGCGCGGCATCCCCTGGTGGCGGAGGCGGTTGAGGTAGTCGACCAGCACGATGCCGTTGTTGACCACCACGCCGACCAGCAGGATGAGGCCGACGACACCGAGGAAGTCGATGTTCAACCCCATCAGCAGGTGGGCCCAGTAGACGCCGAGCCCGGCCAGCGGGATGGTCCACAGGATCGACAGCGGCAGGATGAAGCTCTCGAACAGGAAGCCCATCAGCAGGTAGATGAAGACGACCGAGATCACCGCCGCGAAGAGCATGCTCTTGACGTCGTCGTCGAGGCCGGTGTCGCGGTTGCCGCGGGCGAAGGTGATCCCCTCCGGCAGGTCGATGCGGTTGGCGAGCGCCATCAACCGCGCCCGCGTCTCCTCTTCCTTCCCCTCCTCGAGCTCGAGGGTGATGTTGCGGGAGTTCTTCTTGTTGTTGCGGGTGATGTAGGCGGAGGCGGCGAGGTAGCGCGGCTCGGTGAGCGAGGAGAGCGGCACCGTCTCGCCGTGCGGCCCGGTGGGCACCTCGAAGTCGGCGATCTCGTCGAGGGTGTCGCGGTCCTCCTCGCGGAAGCGGACGGTGACCGGGATCTCCTTGCCGCCGTAGCGGAAGCGGCGCAGCGACTGGCCGCGCAGCGCGTAGCCGACGATGGTCGACACCACCGTCGGGTTGATCCCCTGCACCTGCGCCCGCTCGCGGTCGATCACCAGCGCCAGCTCGCTCGGCGACTTGTCGTCGACCTTCTGCAGCCCGATCACCCCCGGCACCGAGGTGAACAGATCCTCGAGGTCGGCGGCGACCACCTCGAGCGCCGCGGCGTCGTCGCCCTCGAGGACGATGGCGTGGAGGTTCTGCTGCTTCTTGTCGTCGGTCTGGTCCTCGTTGCCGGTGAAGACCTGCACCCCCGCCTTCTCGGGCAGCGCCTCCATCACCCGCCGCGTCGCCTCGCGCGGCGACACCTTGTTGGTGCGGGGGTTCTTGAACCACCCCTGGAACTCACCGAAGGTGGTGCGGTGGAAGAGGAACCAGCCGTCGAGGTCGAGCTCCTCGGCGAGCCCCTCGATCACCTTCTCGCCGGCGAGGAAGTACTGCTCCGCCTCCTCGAGGGTGGTGTTGTTCGGCAGCTCGACACTGAGGAAGAAGCCGCCGCGATCCTCCTCCTGGGCGTCGACGATCTCGACCTCCTTGCAGGCGGTGAGCGCGGTCAGCGTCGCCACCAGCATCAAGCCGACCACCAGGTCGAGACGGCGCTTCAGGAAGAAGCCGAGCAGCGCCGTGTAGCGGTGGTTGAGCCAGCCGAAGCTGCGGTCGTAGGCGTTCTTCAGCCAGTCGAAGACGACGTGCGTCTCCTCGTCCTCTTCACGCTGGGCGGGGAGGGTGAGATACACGCTCAGCGGGATGAAGACCAGCGCCACCAGCAGCGACCCCAGCAGCGCCACCGAGATCGGGATCGACAGCCGCAGCAGGAAGAACTGCCCCATACCGTCGACCAGCGACACCGGCAGGAAGACGATGATGGTGGTCAGCGTCGCCATCACGATGGCGAGCGCGATCTCGCCGGCGCCGCGGACGCACGCCTGCCGCCGGTCGTAGCCTTCGCGGTGGAAGCGGAAGATGTTCTCGGCGACCACCACCGAGTTGTCGACCAGCAGGCCGACCGAGATCATCAATGCCAGCAGGGTGAGGATGTTGAGCGACTCGCCGGCGAAGTACATGACGGTCAGCGCGATGATGATCGACAGCGGGATCGAGGCGGTGACGATCACCGTCATCCGGAAGCGGCGGAGGAAGAAGAAGAGCACCATCAGCGCGATGATGCCGCCCACCCGGCCGGAGGCGAGCAGCGTCGACAGCGACTCCTTGATGACGTCGCCCTGGTCCCACAGCTCGGTGACCGACACCAGCTGCAGCCGCGGGTTGGTCTTCATCTGCTCGACCACCTCGTTGACCGCGGCGGCGACCTCGAGGGTGTTGGCGTCCCCCTCCTTGACCACCGCGATGGCGACCGCCGGCCGGCTCATCGCCCGCACCCG
>JBPEXA010000666.1:0-8417 GCA_052032135.1 Thermoanaerobaculia bacterium
CCGGTGATCGCGCGCGCCCACGGGTCGAGCAGCAGCTTGGCCGGGTTGCAACGATGGCCGCGGGCGGGATCGTACGGGCCGTCGACCCGGTAGCCGTAGCGCTGCCCCTCGCCGATGCCGGGGACGGCGACGCTCCAGCGGTCGCCCTGCCGCCGGAGCGGAAGGCGGGCGCTCTCCTGCCCGTCGTCGTCGAGCAGGCAGAGGTCGATCGCCGTCGCCACCTTGGAGCGGACGGCGAACTCGACGCCGTCCGCCACCAGCCGCGCCCCGAATCGCGCTTCACCCATCGCCCGCCACCCCGTCGCCGCCGACCCGATCGCTCGCTTCGAGCGCCCCGCGGAGGCGGTCGACGACGGCGCCGTCGAGCGCGCCGTCGTCGAGGCGCCACGACCAGTTGCCTTCCGCCTCCCCCGGCACGTTCATGCGGGCGCCGCTCCCCAGCTCGAGGAGATCCTGGGCGGGGAGCACCGTCAGCTCGGCGGCCGACCGCAGCAGCCGGTCGATCGCCGCGCGCGCCGCGGCGACCGGATCATCGAGCCCGGCGCCGAGCCAGGCGGCGACCCGCTCGGCGGTCGGCGGGTCGAGCGACGACAACCAGCCGACCAGGGTGTCGTTGTCGTGGGTGCCGGTGGTGGCGACGGTCGCCGGCGGGTACGCCTCCGGCAGGTGCTCGTCGCCGCCGTCGTCGAAGGCGAACTGCAGCACCCGGGTGCCGGGCAGGCCGAGCTCACGGCGCAGCCGGTGGACCGGCTCGGTGAGGTGACCGAGGTCCTCGGCGTAGAGCTCGAGCCCCGCGAGCTCGGGCGCGACGGCGTCGAACAGTCGCTGCCCCGGGCCGGGCACCCAGCGCCCGTCCCGAGCGTCGTCGGCCGGCAACGGTACCCGCCACGCCGCCACGTAGGCGCGAAAGTGATCGAGGCGGAGCAGGTCGCAGCGCCGGGCGGCGACGCGGAAGCGACGCCGCCACCAGGCGAAACCGCTCTCGCGATGGCGCCGCCAGCGGTAGAGGGGGTGGCCCCACAGCTGCCCGCTCTCGCTGAAGGCGTCGGGCGGGACCCCGGCGGCCGCCGCCGGACGGCCGTCGGCGTCGAGCTCGAAGAGATCGCGGTGCGCCCAGACGTCGGCGCTGTGGTGGGCGACGTAGATCGGCAGGTCGCCGGCGAGGCGGACGCCGAGCGAGCGGGCGTGCCGCCGCAGCGCGTCGAGCTCGCGATCGAGCCACCACTGGCGGCGCAGCTCCGCCGCGATCGGCCGCTCGAGATCACGCCGCGCCGCCGCCAGCGCCGCCGGCCGCCGATCGCGCAGCTCGATCGGCCAGTCGCTCCACGGCGATCCGAGTCGCTCGTCGAGGGCGGCGAACAGCGCCCAGTCGTCGAGCCAGTCGTGCTCGCGCTCGCGAAAGGCGTCGAGATCGGTCCCCTCCCTGATCCGGTCGGGCGGCAGCAGATCGGGGTCGAGGGCGAAGGCGGAGCGGCCGTCGTACGGCGAGCGGTGGGCGCCCGGCACGGTGAGCGGCAGCGTCTGCCAGACCCCGGCGCCGGCCGCCGCCAGGAGGTCGACGAAGGCGTGGGCGGGAGGGCCGAGACCGCCGCGCGGTCGCGGTCCCGGCAGCGACGTCGGGTGCAAGAGGATGCCGCAGGCGCGCCGCACGGGCGGGATCATACGCGCCGTGGCGCCGCCGTTTGTGGCAGAGTCGGCCGTCGGCGTGCGTCGCCCGTCGATCCGTCGGCACGCCCGGCGACTTTCTCCGATGACCGGCTCGCTCCCCAGGATCGACGTCCAGCCCGCCTCCGAGATCCGCCTTCCCGGCGAGGTGGCGGCGCTCTACGAGCTCGCCCACAACCTGTGGTGGAGCTGGAGCCCGCGGGCGCAGGCGCTCTTCTCCGCCATCCACACCTGGGCATGGTCGCACTACCAGAACCCGGTCGAGGTGCTCCACGCGGTCGATGACGAGCGGTGGGAGGCGTTGATCGCCGACGCCACCTTCATGGAGCGGCTGGCGAAGGTGGTGGGGGAGTTCGAGGACGACCTGGCGGCCGACCCCGCCGCGGCGGCCGACGCCGCACCGCTCGACCGCGGGCCGATCGCCTACTTTTCGATGGAGTACGGACTCCACCAGAGCCTGCCGCTCTACTCCGGCGGCCTCGGCGTGCTGTCGGGCGACCACCTCAAGAGCGCGAGCGATCTCGGCGTGCCGCTGGTCGGCATCGGCCTGCTCTACCGCTGCGGCTACTTCCGACAGACGCTCGACGCGGAGGGGGTGCAGCAGCACACCTACCCGGAGTACGACTACCAGCGCCTGGGCGCGCGACCGGTCGCCAATCGCAGCGGCGGTCAGCTGACGGTGCGGGTGCCCTTTCCCGGCCGCGAGGTGGCGGCCCGCGTCTGGCTGTTGCCGGTCGGTCGGGTGCCGCTGCTGCTGCTCGATTCGGAGATCTCGGTCAACGACCCCGCCGACCGCCCGATCAGCTCGGTGCTCTACGTGCGTGGCCGCGAGATGCGGCTGGCGCAGGAAGTGCTGCTGGGGGCGGGCGGCGCCCGGGCGCTCGCCGAGCTCGGCATCGAGCCGGCGGTCTGGCACCTCAACGAGGGGCACAGCTCGCTGCTGCTGCTCGAGCGGCTGCGGCGGGCCACCGGGGGCGACGGCGGGCGGTTCGACGCCGCCCTCGCGGAGTGCCGTCGCGACACCGCCTTCACCCTCCACACCCCGGTGCCGGCCGGGCACGAGACCTTCGACCGCGAGCTGGCGGCGAAGTACCTCGCGCCGTGGTCGGCGTCGATCGGCGTGCCGACCGAGCGCCTGCTCGCTCTCGGCCACGGCGATCACGGCGCGGTCGAGCAGCCGTTCAGCCTCACCGCGCTGGCGCTGCGGGGGAGCACCTTCGTCAACGGCGTCAGCCGCCTCAATGCCGAGGTGAGCGACCCGAACTGGCGCCACATCCGCGCGGAGAGCGCCCCCGACGAGCCGGCGATCCGTCCGATCACCAACGGCGTCCACCTCGCGACCTGGATGGGCGTCGAGCTGCGGGAGCTGCTCGCCGATCGACTGGGCGACGGGTGGGCGACGCTCGCCGTCGACGCGCTCTCGGAGGCGATCGCCGACGTGCCCGACGAGCGGGTGTGGTCCGCTCATCAACGCCAGAAGGAGCGGTTGGCGGCGTTCGCCCGCGGTCGCATCCGTCGCCAGTACGCGCGCCACGGGCGCTCGCCCGATCGCCTGCGCGAGGTCGATCGGCTGCTCGACCCCGAGGTGCTCACCCTCGGCTTCGCCCGCCGTTTCGCCACCTACAAGCGGGCCGACCTGCTGTTCAGCGATCTCCACCGGGTGCGGACGATGCTCGGCCATCCGGACCAGCCGATGCAGGTCATCTTCGCCGGCAAGGCCCATCCGATGGACCGCCCCGGCCAGCAGCTGATCCAGCACATCTTCAACCTCAGCCAGGACCCGGAGCTGTTCGGCCGGGTGGTCTTCCTCGAGGACTACGACATGCTGATCGGCCGCATGCTGGTGCAAGGGGTCGACGTCTGGCTCAACACCCCTCGCCGGCCGATGGAGGCGAGCGGCACCAGCGGGATGAAGGCGGCCGCCAACGGCGTCCTCCACTGCAGCATCCTCGACGGCTGGTGGCCGGAGGGTTTCGACGGCGAGAACGGCTGGGCGATCGACGGCGGCGAGCGCGCCGACGACGTCGAGCAGGATCGCGCCGACACCCTCGCCCTCTACGAGGTGCTGGAGGAGCAGGTGGCGCCGTTGTTCTACGACCGCGACGAGGGCGGCCTGCCGCGAGGGTGGGTGGCGCGGATGAAACGGTCGATCGCCACCGTCGCTCCCGCCTTCTCGGCCCGCAGGATGGTCCTCGACTACCTGCGGCAGGCGTACGAGCCGCTCGCAGCCGGTGACGCCGGGCGGGCGGCGGGCGCCGCCGCCGGCGATCGCTCCGCCGCCGGATGACGCCGCTGCGGCGAGCGGCGAAAGCGCAGTACGGCCTCGAGCGGCTCGAGGCGGCGTCTCCGGCCGAGGTGCGGCAGATGGCGCACCGGATCAACGACCTGCGCGGCGGGGCACGGGTCCATGCCGGCGAGCTCAGCGCGCTGCCGTTGCTCGAGGCGTTGATGATCGAGACCCTCGAGACGGCGCTCGCCGATCGCCTCGACGACGTTCTCGACGCCGCGGCGACGGCGATCGAGGATGCCCTCGGCGAGGGCGCCGTCGAGCGTCTGATCGCCGCCTTCGCCGGCACCTTCGGTGCCGATCGGGAGCCGGCGGGCGACGGCGGCGCGGAGAGGACCGAGCGGCGCAGCGAGCGGAGGCGGCGGACGCTCGCCGCGCTCCTCGCCGTCCGACTGTTGAACCGCAACCCGGCGCTCGCCCCCCTGCGGGAGCTGATCGACGATCGGGAGCTGCCGGCCGACCTCTATCCGCCGGCGCTCGAGATCGTCGAGCAGCGCATCCGCGAGGCGAGCCGCGGGCCGGTCGCGCTCGCCGGCGACCTGATCGATCGACTGGAGGCCCCCGCCCGAGCCGAACCGGCCTCGATCGCCGGTCAGCTACGGCTCTATCTCGAGCAGCCGGCGCCGCCGACCTCGACCCGCCACGGCCGCCTCGAGCGGGCCCTCGACACCCTCGCCGAGGAGCGCCCCCGGCCGCCGGCGGGTCCCGGCCCGATCGAGGTCGCCGCGGTCGACGACGGGCCGGTCACCTACGCCCACCCGCCGCGCCGGGAGCCGGCGTGGATGCGGGAGCTGGTGCTCGGCGCCCGTCACACCCACGTCTGGCTCGAGCAGCTGTCGCGGACGGCAGAGCGGCGGATCGCGCGACTCGACGCGGTGCCGGACGCCGAGCTCGAGCGGATCGTCGAGAGCGGCGTCACCGGGCTGTGGCTGGTCGGAGTGTGGGAGCGCAGCGCGGTGTCGCAGCGGATCAAGGAGAGCACCGGCTCCGCCGGCGCGGCGGCGTCCGCCTACTCGATCGTCGACTACCGGGTCGCCGACGATCTCGGCGGTGACGCCGCCCTCGAGGCGCTCCAGCAGCGGGCGCTGGAGCACGGGCTGCGGATCGGCGTCGACGTCGTCCCCAACCACTTCGGGCTCGATTCGCGCTGGATGCGCGAGCATCCGGAGCGCTTCCTGGCGGTCGACGAGGCTCCCTTCCCGGCGTACAGCTTCGACGGCCCCGACCTCTCCGACGATCACGACGTCGGCCTCTACCTCGAGGACCACTACCTCGACCGCTCCGACGCCGCCGTCGTCTTCCGCCACGTCGATCGCGCCGCCGGTCGTGAGCGCTTCGTCTACCACGGCAACGACGGCACCGTGACGCCGTGGAACGACACCGCCCAGCTCGACTACACGCGCGCCGACGTGCGCCGCGCGATGAGCGACCAGATCGTCGACCTGGCGCGGCGGTTCCCGATCCTCCGCTTCGACGCCGCGATGACGCTCACCCGCCTCCACTTCCAGCGACTCTGGTTCCCGGCGCCGGGGCTCGGGGGCGCGGTGCCGTCGCGCAGCGAGCACGGCATGAGCGAGGCGGAGTTCCGACGGCGGATGCCGACCGAGTTCTGGCGCGACGTCGTCGAGCGGGTGGAGCGCGAAGCTCCCGACACCCTGCTGGTCGCCGAGGCGTTCTGGCTGATGGAGCCGACCTTCGTCCGCGACTTCGGCATGCACCGGGTGTACAACAGCGCCTTCATGCACCTGCTGCGCGAGGGCGACAACGCCCGCTTCCAGCGGTTGCTCGCCGACGGACTGGAGCGCGATCCCGAGCTGGTGCGGCGGGCGGTCAACTTCATGACCACCCCCGACGAGGCGAGCGCCGCCGAGCAGTTCGGTCGCGGCGATCGCTACTTCGCCGCCGCGACGCTGTTGGCGACGCTGCCCGGGACCCCGATGCTCGGTCACGGGCAGGTCGCAGGGCTGGAAGAGAAGTACGGCATGGAGTACCTGGCGCCGCGCCGCGACGAGGTGCCCGACCCGGAGCTCGCCGAGCGCCACCGGCGGGAGATCGCGCCGCTGCTCACGCAGCGAGGCCGCTTCGCCGACGTCGAGCGGTGGCGGGCACTCGCCGTCGAGGGGCCGGGCGGCCACCGCTGGCACGACGTCTACGCCTTCGCGATCGACGGCGCCGCCGGCCGCACGCTGCTGGTCGTCCACCACGCCGCCCGCGCGGTCACCGTCACCCTCCGGGACGAGGGGGAAGAGGGTTGGCAGGCGGATGGCGACGGCGACCGCGTGCGGCTCGTCGACCGCCGCCTCGGCGTCGTCGTCGAGCGCGATCGAGGCGAGGTGGCCGCCCGCGGCCTGCGCCTCGACCTCGAGCCGTGGCAGGCGCTCGTGCTGCGACCGGCGGGCGACGACGCGGAGCGCGCGACCGGCGGCTAGATGACCGTGCCGTCGGCGATCACCGCGTCGCGCGGGATGATCACGATGCCGTCACGCACGAAGTAGTTGTCGCCGTCGGCCTCCTCGACGCCCGCCCGGTTGACGATCTCGACGTTCTGTCCGATCCGTACCTGCTTGTCGACGATCGCCTTGCGGATCACGGTGCCGGCGCCGATCCCTAGCGGCGGTATCCCCTGCTGGCGGCAGTGGGCGCGATCGGTCGGCGTCTCGTAGTGATCGTGGCCCATCACCAGCGTGCCGTCGAGCTCGACGCCGTCCGACACCCGCGAGCGGATGCCGACTACCGAGTTGTTGATTTTCGCCCGGCCGATCAGGCTCCCCTCGGCGATCAGCGATTCGCGGATCGAGGCGTCGCCGACGCAGGTCGGCGACAGGTAGCGCGGCCGCGTGTAGAGCGGGAACTCGGGATCGTAAAGCGAGTACTCACCCTTGACCGCGAGGGCGAGGTTTGCGCGGTAGAAGGCGGCCATGGTGCCGATGTCCTCCCAGTAGCCGCGGAAGAGGTGGACGGCCACCCGGTACTCGGCCAGCGCCTGGGGGATGATCTCGCGCCCGAAGTCGTGCTGCTCCGGATAACGGGTGAGCAGATCGCGGAGCACCTCGGGGTTGAAGACGTAGATCCCCATCGAGGCGAGGAACTCGGTGCCCGCCGCGCTGCCGCCGGGGAGCGGCGCCGCGGGGTCGATGCGCATCGCTTCCAGCGCCTCTCCCTTGGGCTTCTCGGCGAAGCGGTGGATCCAGCCGTCGGCATCGCAGTGGACGAGGCCGAACGACGGCGCGTGCGCGGCGGCCACCGGGCAGACCGAGATGGTGACGTCGGCACCGCTCTCGACGTGGCGCTGGAGGAAGGGGCCGTAGTCCATCCGGTAGAGGTGGTCGCCGGCGAGGATCAACACGTGGCGGGTGCGACGGTCGAGGACGTGGCGCAAGCTGCGGCGCACCGCGTCGGCGGTCCCCTGGAACCAGTCGCGACTGTGCTGGGTGAGCTCGGCGGCGATCACCTCGACGCCGCCGGTCAGCAGGTTGCCGAAGTTGTAGGTGCGGGCGATGTGGGTGTTCAGCGAGGCGGAGTTGAACTGGGTGAGGACGTAGATCCGCATCAGCTCGGAGTTGATGCAGTTGGAGAGCGGGATGTCGATCAACCGCACGCGGCCGCCGACCGGCACCGCCGGCTTGGCGCGATCGCGGGTCAGCGGGTAGAGGCGAGTCCCCTGGCCGCCGCCCATGATGATCGTCGTGACGTCTTTCACGGGAGGTGAGTCTACTCCCCGCCGCCGGCGATCATCCGGGGGCGGCGTGCACCTTGAGGGTCCGCCCCGCCCATTCGACGAGCTCGCGCAGCTCGTCGTAGTCGGGATGACGGATCCGCATCCAGGCGTTGGCCATGTAGCCGGCCTCCACCGGCTGGGTCCGGGTGCCGGGAGGGGGCAGCCGGGCGTCGAGGATCCACTCCCCGAGGCGCTGCTGCACCGCCTCGACGCCGGAGTAGCCGGCGATCCTGCCGTCGCGGTCGGGGCGGAAGTTGACCAGCGCCGCCGAGTAGCGGCGCGACGGCTGGGCGCTCGGGCGGCCGTGCGCGATGGCGTGCGCCCATTCGAAGTAGAGGTCGAAGTCATTGGCCGCCGAGTAGAGGTCCCAGGTGAGCACCCCGGGCGGCCGGCAGCCGATCTCCGAGAAGCGCAGCCCCTTGGGCCCGAAGAACCACTCCTGGTGGGTCGCCGAGGTGCCGATGCCGAGCGTCTCGATGATCGTCCGCCCCATCTCCCACACCTCGCCGTAGCTGTCGGCGTGCACGCGGTTGGTGGTGATCAGGTAGGGGGAGACCGATCGCCGCCGCATCGCCTCGAGGACGCCCGGGTAGTAGTGGGAGATGAAGCCGCAGGCGATCTCGCCGCCGACCGTCAGGGTGTCGAAGAACCCCTCGTGCCCTTCGATGAACTCCTCGAGCGCGGCGCTGCCGCCGCGGCCGACCCCGTGCTCGTCGAGCGCCCGCTGGAGGGCGCCGTCGTCGTCGA
>JBPEXA010000667.1:0-3007 GCA_052032135.1 Thermoanaerobaculia bacterium
GCCCTCGGCAGAGCGGACCTCGATCGCGGGCTCAAGGAGGAGCTGATCGAAGTGCGAGGCGCCGGCGAGCGCGCCGCGACCCTCACCGGCCAGCTGCTGGCGTTCAGCCGACAGCAGGTGATGAAGCTGGAGCCGATCGACGCCAACCGAGTGATCGACTCGATGGAGGGGATGCTGAAGCTGCTGATCGGAGAGGACCTCGAGTTCGAGGTGACGCTCGACCGTTCCCTGCCGCCGATCGTCGCCGACAGCGGCCAGGTCGAACAGGCGATCGTCAACCTGGTCGCCAACGCGCGGGACGCGATGCCGCACGGTGGACGATTGACCATCGAGACGTCGCGCCAGGATCTGACGAGCGACCTCGCTCACCGCAACGAGATCGTCCCAGCGGGGACCTACGGTCGGATCGTGGTCCGCGACACCGGGACCGGCATGGACCCCGAGACGGTGAACAAGGTGTTCGAGCCGTTCTTCACCACCAAGAAGCTGGGGCGCGGCACCGGCCTCGGGCTGTCGATGGTCTACGGCATCGTCACCCAGTCCGGGGGCTACATCTCGGTCGAATCGAAGGCGGGGGAGGGGTCGGCGTTCGCCCTCCACTTCCCGATCGCGCCGGACGGCACCGAGCTTCCGGAGGTCGGAGCGGTCGAGAACGGCGAAGCTCGCGGCACCGAGACGGTGCTGATCGTCGAGGACGAGAAAGGGGTGCGCGATCTGCTCCAGGTCGGCCTCGAGGCGCTCGGCTACCGCGTCCTCGTCGCCGCGGACGCCAACGAGGCGTTCGGCATCGTCGCCTTCGCCGGTCGGGCGGTCGACGTGGTGGTCAGCGACGTCGTGCTACCGGATCAGAGCGGGCCCGAAGTGGTGGCGCGGATCCAGGACGTCATCCCCGGTATCCGCGTCATCTTCTGCTCGGGCTACACCGACGACCTGATCGCGCGCAAGGCGACCCTCGACGAAGAGGTCCCGTTCCTCCAGAAGCCGTTCACGCCGACCGAGCTCGCACGGCTGATCCGCCACACCGTCGATCATCGTGCCGCCGAGAAGCGGACGGCGACGCCGGGCGGCTGATCTCACTCGTCGGGGGGCTCGCCCTCGAGGTGTCGCTGGGTGAAGATCTTGGCCTCGGCGTGGCGCTCGGTCGCCTCCAGGTCCTCGCGCGGGTCGCGACGGGCGCTGCCGACCCGGCCCGGCACACCGAGCTCCTCGAGCAGCTCCCGCAGCCGTCTCTCCAGCCGCTCGAGGGCGTGAGAGCTCTCGTCGGGGGCGAGGACCGCGAAGGTCCGCTCGCCGCTGCGCGCCAGGATGTCGCTGTCCCGCACCGCGGTCTGCAGCGCCGCCGCCGTCCGGCGCAGCCGGCGCGGCAGCTCGTTGGCCGACTCGTCGTCTTCGGGCGCGTCGACGTCGATCAGCACGATGCCGGCGGCGGAGCCGTAGCGCTTGCACCGCTCCTCCTCGCCGTCGCGCAGCCGCTTCCACGCCGCGGCGTCGTAGAGACCGGTGAGGGGATCGGTCGCCGAGCGCGCTTCGAACAGCTCACGCTCCCGCGCCAGGTTCTGCTCCTCGAGCTCGGCGCCGAGGATCGTCGCCAGCAGCCGCGCATAGGTCTCGACCCCCTCGCGCCACCGCTCGAGCTCGGCGTGGGGTTGAGGATCGATGGCGCACAACGTCCCGAACAGGCTGCCGTCGCGACCCCGCAACGGAATGCCGACGTAGGCGCCGATCTCGAGCTCTCCGGCGATCGGCGCCTCGCGGTAGGCGTCGACGTCCATGGCCGCCGGCGCGAACCGCGGACCGAGGCCGTCCACCATTCGCGAGCAGAAGGAGTCGGGCCAGTGGAGCACGTCTCCCGCCTGCACTCCGTACGATCGATCCTCCGCGGTGAGCACGATCCAGTCGTCGCCCTCCTTGCGGGTGACCATCCACAGGCCGAGCCCGATGTTGGATTGCAGCAGCTGGAGGACGCCCGCCGCCGCCGCATCGAAATCGCGGAAGGGCTCGACGGGGGATAGCCTTTCGCCGCTGTCGGTCAAGGCGAGGGCGAGTCTACCAGTCGCCTCCGGGCGGCGATCGGCATCTGCTACGCTGCCGCCGGTGCGCACCGTCCTGGCCAACGTCGCGCTGGTGCTGTTCGGTCTGGTCGGAGCGCTGGCGGTCCTCGAGGTCGCCTTGCGGCTGATCGGTGCCGGGGGGCCGGCGGAGCTGGGCGCCGAGTTCGACCGTCCGGCGCGCTATTTCATCACCGCCGCCGAGCGCCGCTCACCGTGGACGCGCGGGCTCGAGGAGGGGGCGTACCGCAAGATCGCCGTGGTCGGCGACTCGTTCACCGCGGGAGCGGCGAATCAGGTCGACGACGCCTATCCGGCGCGCCTCGAACGGCTGGCCAACATGGCCGTCGGAGCGGAGCCGGTCGCGGTGCGGGTCTTCGCCCGCAGCGGCACCAACACCCGCGAGCAGCGGGCGCTGCTCGGCCGCGCGCTCGCCTGGCAGCCCGACCTGCTGCTGCTCGGCGTCTTCCTCAACGACGCGGAGCTGCCGCGCGACCCGGTGCAGGAGCGACTGCTCCACGGCGCTCTGCCGCGACCTCCCGACGGCTGGCTGGGGACCGCCGTCGTCCACTCGCGCGCGATCGAGTGGCTCTACCTCCGGCTCGAGCGGTTGCGCGCCGCGCGATCGATCGCCGGCTACTACGACCGCATCTGGGACCCCGAGTACGGCGGTTTCGTCGCCTTCCGCGACGCGTTGATCGACTTCGGGGAGCGGTGCCGGCAGGCCGACGTCGAGCTCGTCGGCGTGCTCTTCCCGTCGCTGTCGTCGGCCGGCCGCGAGGAGTATCCGTATCTGGAGATCCACGACCGGATCGCCGAGGTCGCTGCGGAGGCCGGCATCGAGTGGATCGATCTGCTGCCGGAATTTCGCGGCAAGGCGTCGGTGAGGATGGAAGCGTTCCCGGAGATCGACGGGCATCCGAGCGAGATCGCTCATCGCATCGCCGCCGAGGCGGTCT
>JBPEXA010000668.1:0-5328 GCA_052032135.1 Thermoanaerobaculia bacterium
CCGTGTGCCCTCCAGAATGGGGCGAAGGGGGTGCGGTATACTCGCCCCCGGCAAACCCGCCTCACCGCGCTGCGGCGCACCACGACCCTGGGAGTTTCATGCCCGACCTCAAGACTGCATACGTCTGGATGGATGGCCGACTCGTTCCGTTCGAGGATGCCAACGTCCACCTGCTGACTCATAGCCTGCATTACGGCCTCGGCGTCTTCGAAGGGACGCGCGCCTACGAACAAACGTCCGGCGGCAGCGCGATCTTCCGTCTCGACGAGCACCTGCGACGCCTGTGGGGGTCGGCGAATGCCGTCAACATCGAGCTGCCGCACGCCATGGACGAGGTGCGGCAGGCTTCCGTCGATCTCGTCGAGGCCAACGGCCTCGCCACCTGCTACCTGCGCCACATCGCCTGGATCGCCGACGGCGTGATGGGCCTGCACCCCAAGGACAACCCGATCCGCTTCGCCATCCTCTCCTGGCCGTGGGGCGCCTACCTCGGCAAAGACGGCCTCGAGAACGGCGTGCGCTGCAAGGTCGCCAGCTTCACGCGACCCTTCCCCAACGCCACCCTGACGAAGGCCAAGATCACCGGCAACTACGTCAACTCGATCCTCGCCAAGCGCGAGGTGGTGGCGATGGGCTACGACGAGGCGATCATGGTCGACACCAACGGCTTCCTCGCGGAGTGCAGCGGCGAGAACATCTTCCTGGTGCGCGATCAAGTGGTCCGCACGCCGGCGATGAGCAGCGTCCTCGAGGGGATCACGCGCTCGACCGTCATGACGATCGCGCGCGACCTCGGCTACCCCGTCGAGCAGGCGATCCTCACCCGCGACGACATGTACTTCGCCGACGAGGTGTTCATGACCGGCACCGCCGCCGAGGTCACCCCGGTCCGCGAGGTCGACGACCGCCCGGTGGGCGACGGCATCGCCGGGCCGGTCACCAAGCGGATCCAGAAGGTCTTCTTCGAGACCATCCGCGGCGAGCGCCCCGAGTACAGCGACTGGCTGACGCCGGTCGCGCTGCGCGAAGCGGTCGCCTCCTAGCCCGCGCGCTCAGTTCAACGCCGCCGGCTCCGCCACCTCGATCTCGTCGAGATCGAGGTGGAGGGCGAGGAACGCCCAGCGGTCGGTCACTTCCTCGATGATCTTGGCGGTCGGCTTGCCCGCCCCGTGCCCCGCCTTGGTCTCGATGCGGATCAGCACCGGGTTGTCACCTTCGTGCGCCTCCTGCAGACGGGCGGCGAACTTGAAGCTGTGGCCCGGCACCACGCGATCGTCGGTGTCGGCGGTGGTCACCAGCGTCGGCGGATACTCCACGCCGTCCTTCAGGTTGTGGTAGGGCGAATAGGCGTAGAGCGCCGCGAACTCCTGCGGGTCGTCGGCCGACCCGTAGTCGTCGACCCAGAAGCGGCCGGCGGTGAACTTGTGGAAGCGCAGCATGTCCATCACGCCGACCGCGGGCAGCGCGGCGCCGAACAGGTCGGGGCGCTGCGTCATCGCCGCGCCGACCAGCAGTCCACCGTTGCTCCCCCCCTGGATACCGAGCTTCTCCGGCTTGGTGTAGTCGTTGTCGATCAGCCACTCGGCGGCGGCGATGAAGTCGTCGAAGACGTTCTGCTTCTGCAGCTTGGTGCCGGCCTTGTGCCACGCCTCACCGTACTCGCCGCCGCCGCGGATGTTGGCGAGCGCGAAGACACCGCCCATCTCCATCCACGCCAGGCGGCTGACCGAGAAGCCCGGCGTCATCGGGATGTCGAATCCGCCGTAGCCGTAGAGGAGCACCGAGTTGTCGCCGTCGAGCTCGATCCCCTCGCGGTGGGAGATGAACATCGGCACCCGCGTCCCGTCCTTGCTCTCGTAGAACACCTGGCGGGTGACGTAGTCGTCGGGATCGAAATCGACCGACGCCTGGCGCAGCAGCGTGCTCTCGCCCGACTCGAGGTCGTAGCGGAAGATGCTCGGCGGCGTCGTGAAGCTGGAGAAGGCGTAGAACGTCTCCCGGTCGTCGCTGCGACCGAGGAAGCCGAAGGCGCTGCCGACGCCGGGCAGGGCGACCTCGCCGAGCGCGCTGCCGTCGAAACCGTACATGCGCACCGCGGTCTTGGCGTCCTGGAGATAGCGGACGAAGAAGCGGTCGCCGACGGTCGACGCCGAGACCATGGTGTCCTCGGACTGCGGGACGATCTCTTCCCAGTGCTCCGGCTGCGGACGGTCGAGGTCGATCGCCAGGATGCGGCGGCGGGGCGCCTCGAGACTGGTCTGGAAGAAGAAGCGGCGGCCCTGGCTGCCGATGAAGCTGTACTCCTCCTCGAAGCCGTCGATGAGGTCGACGACGCCGGCGTACGGCTCGCTCAGATCGCGGTAGGAGACCCGATTGCGGGCGTCGGTCCCCTTCCAGGTCGAGATCACCAGGTAGCGGCCGTCGTCGGTGACCGTGGCGCCGAAGCCCCAATCGGGGTGGTCGGGGCGCTGGTAGACGAGCACGTCCTCGCTCTGCGGTGTGCCGACGCGGTGAAAGTAGACCTTCATGTTCAGGTTGAGATCCTGGAACTCGGCCCCGTCCTGCGGCTCGTCATAACGGCCGTAGAAGAAGCCGGAGCCGTCCGCCGCCCAGTCGGCGCCGCTGAACTTGCTCCACTCGAGCTCGTCGTCGAGCACCTTGCGGCCGGCGATCTCCATCACTCGCCAGGTCCGCCAGTCGGAGCCCGACGCCTGCACGCCGTAGGCGACGTAGCGCCCGTCGTCGCTGAAGCTGGTGCCGGACAGCGCCATCGTGCCGTCGTCCGACCAGCTGTTGGGATCGATCAGCACCTCGGCCTCGCCCCCGATCTCCGAGAGCACGTAGAGCACCGACTGGTTCTGCAGCCCGTCGTTCTTGTAGTAGTAGTAGCGGCCCCCCGCCTTGAACGGCGTGCCGTACCGCTCGTAGTCCCACAGCTCGGTCAGCCGCCGATTGATCGCCTCGCGGCGCGGCAACGACTCGAGGTAGGCGAAGGTGACCTCGTTCTGGGCCTCGACCCAGGCGCGAACGTCGCCCGACTCGCGAACGTCGTCCTCGAGCCAGCGGTAGGGGTCGGTGACCTCGGTGCCGTGGTAGTCGTCGACGACCTCGATCTTCTTGGTCTCGGGGTAGTCGAGATCCGCCGCCGTCAGCGGCAGAACGGCGAGCAGCAGGGCGCAGGCGGCGAGGCCGCGGGCAATCGATCGCAACATGAACTCTCTCTCCTTCGGTCTCTCTCGTGGACCGGGCATCGTACCAAGGTCGCCACGAGAGAACAGCGCTCCGGCGCGACCTATGCCCGGGCGCTCCGGGCCGGTCGAGCGGTTTCGCCGGCCGTCGCGGCGCCGGAGGTCGAGCCGCCGGCGGTCGCTCCCCCGGGGGACGTGTAAGATCGCTGCGGTCTCCGAGACCGACCGCTCCCGACATGCCCGACGGCCGTACCCAGCTGACCCTGCGCATCAACGGCGAGGACCACGCCGTGGTCTTCCCGACGCACCACACCCTGCTCGAGGTGCTGCGCGAGGAGTGCGGCCTGACCGGCACCAAGCACGGCTGCGAGCTCGGCGAATGCGGCACCTGCGCGGTGCTGATCGACGGCAAGCCGATGCTGTCGTGCCTCGTGCTGGCGGCCGAGCTCGAGGGGCGCGCGATCGAGACCGTCGAGGGGATGCAGCGGGGCGCCGACCTCCATCCCCTTCAGGAGACCTTCGCCGACCTCGGCGCCGCGCAGTGCGGCTACTGCACACCCGGCATCCTGCTCACCGCCAAGGCGCTGCTCGACGAGCATCCGGCGCCGAGCCGGGCGCAGATCGAGTCGGCGCTGGCCGGCAACCTCTGCCGCTGCACCGGCTACATCAAGATCGTCGAGGCGGTCGAGGGTGCGGCGACCATCGCTCGCGGTGAGGCGTGGACGCCGGCGCGCGAGGTGCTGTACGGCAGCCCGATGCCCGGCGTCGAGTCCGAGGATCGGTCGTGACCGTGCGCGTTCTCGCGATCGTCGCGATCTGCGCGCTCGCCTCGGGCGCGGGGCCGCTGGCGGCGCAGGCCCCGCCGACGGGCGAGCCACCCTGTTCCGGCGACCGCTACCGCGAGTTCGACTTCTGGATCGGCGAATGGGAGGTGCACGACGCCAACGGCGCCTACCAGGGTTCCAACGTCATCGAGCCGATCCTCGGCGGCTGCGTGCTGCACGAGCAGTGGACCGGAGCGAGCGGCTCCAACGGCAAGAGCTACAACATCTACGACCAGCGCCACGACCGGTGGCACCAGACCTGGGTGAGCGACACCGGCCTGCTGCTGCTGATCGAAGGGGGGATCGAGGACGGCGTGATGGTCCTGCGCGGATCCGGCAAGGGCCTCGACGGCGTCGTGGTGGAGCACATCATCTCGTGGACCCCGCTCGACGACGGTCGGGTCCGGCAGCATTGGCAGACGTCGCGCGACGGCGGCGAGAGCTGGTCGGACGCCTTCGTCGGCTTGTATCGCCGGGTCGGCGGTGGCGGCGACGCGGCGGCCGCAGAAGAGCGGTGACCGCCGCCCCCTCGACGGATGGCTGAGCCGGCTCGCAGGGAGGCGCCCGCCCCCGAACGGACGACGACGCGCGAAGCGCGCAACATCGTCGGAACGCCGTTCCGACGGGTCGACGGCTGGGCCAAGGTCACCGGTCGCACCCTCTTCGCCGACGACCTGACCTTCCCGCGGATGGTCCACATGCGCCTCGTGCGCTCGACCGTGCCGCACGCCGAGATCGCCGGCATCGACCTCACGGCGGCGCGGGAGGTCCCCGGGGTCCTGCGGTTCCTCACCGGCCGCGACATGCCGGAGACCTTCGGCATCCTGCCGGTCTCCCAGGACGAGCACGCCCTCTGCCCCGACAAGGTGCGCTTCGTCGGCGATCCGGTGGTCGCCGTCGCCGCCCTGACCGAAGACGCCGCCTACGAGGCGGCCTGGAAGGTGAAGGTCGACTACCGCCCATTGACGACGATCGCCTCCGTCGACGAGGCGCTCGCCACCCCCGAGCCGCGCATCCACGACTACGGCGAAGGGGGCAACGTCCACAAGGCGGTGTCGATGCGCTTCGGCGACGTCGACGCCGGCTTCGAGCGCGCCGACCTCGTCCTCGAGGACACCCTCTTCTACGACGGCAACACCCACCTGCCGATGGAGCAGCACGCGGCGGTCGCCGTCCCCGAGGAGGGGCGCATCACCCTCTACTCGTCGACCCAGACGCCGCACTACGTCCACCGGGCGCTGGCGCGGGTCCTCGACCTGCCGGCGTCGCGCATCCGGGTGATCGCTTGCTCCAACGGCGGCGGCTTCGGCGGCAAG
>JBPEXA010000669.1:0-3024 GCA_052032135.1 Thermoanaerobaculia bacterium
CGACATCGCCGCCGGCCGCGTCGAGCTGCTGGGGTCCGTCGATCATCGTGGCGCCCTCACCGAGCTGGCGCGAGCGTCGGTTCTGGTGCTGCCGTCGCGTTGGGAGGGGCTCCCGGTGGTCGCCCTCGAGGCGCTCGCACTCGGCGTCGCGGTGGTGGCGGCACCGGTCGGCGGCATCCCGGAGGTGATCGTCGACGGAGAGACCGGGGTCCTCGTCCGCGAGCGATCGGCGGCCGCCTTCGCCGAGGCGGCGCGGCGGCTGATCGTCGATCCCGAGCGGCGGCGGCGGTTCCGGGAGGCGGGGCGTCGACGGGTCGAGGAGCGCTTCACCCTGGAGCGCTTCCTGGCCGGCAACCTCGGCCTCTACGGACTCGATCGGAGCTAGTAGGCGTTGCGCCGCAGTCCGTGGCGCAGGGTCATCCAGAGGATCTTGAGATCGAGCTTCAGCGACCAGTTCTCGATGTAGTAGAGGTCGTACTGCAGCCGCTTCTTGATCGAGGTGTTCCCCCGCCAGCCGTGCACCTGCGCCCAGCCGGTGATGCCGGACTTCACCTTGTGGCGGAGCATGTACTGCGGCAGCTTCTCCTTGAACTCACGGACGAAGGCGGGCCGCTCGGGGCGGGGGCCGACGATCGACATCTCGCCGCGGATGACGTTCCACAGCTGCGGCAGCTCGTCGAGCGACCAGCGCCGGAGGAAGGCGCCGATGCGGGTTCGGCGGGGGTCGTCCTTGATCGCCCACACCGGGCCGGTCGTCGCCTCGGCGCCGACCCGCATCGACCGCAGCTTGACGATCTCGAACGGCCTGCCGTCGAGCCCCATCCTTTCCTGGTGGTAGAAGATCGGCCCGCGGTCCTCGATCCAGATCGCCAGGGCGATGAGCGGCAGGAAGGGGAGCAGCGCCACCATCGCGGCGCTGGCGATCACGATGTCGAGGGTGCGCTTGATCAGGCTCCCCCAACCCTGCAGCGGCATGCGCGAGAGATTGATGACCGGGGTGCCGTCGAGGTCCTCGAGGGTCGCCTTGAGGGTGGCGTACTGCAGCACGTCGGGCACCAGCCGCACCTCGACGCATTCGCGACCCACCGCCTGGAGCACCCGCATCGTCTTGCGATGAGCCTCCAGCGGCAGCGCGACGAAGACCTGGTCGATGCTGCGGTTCTCCAGCACCCGATCGATGGAGTCGAGGTCGCCGATCACCTCGAGCCCCTCGAACCGCAGGTTGGCCTTGCCCGGGTCGTCGTCGAGGAAGCCGACCACGTGGAAGCCGAGCTCGCGGTGGTGGAGCAGCTTGCGCGCCACCTCTTTGCCGAGCACTCCGGCGCCGACGATGAGGATGCGCTGCAGGTTGTGGCCGGAGAGCCGCAGGCGCTGGAGGACGTGGCGGATGACGTTGCGGGTGGCGACGACGAAGGCGACGTCGAGCGCCGCGAGCAGCACCAGGAAGAGACGGCTGTAGCCGAAGATGGCGTAGGGGACGTCGGCGCGGGCGACCGGGCGCACCCAGACGGTGGCGAACGAGAGCAGCAGCGAGGCGAGGATCGCCGCCATCACCAGATTGATCGCCTCTTCCGAGCGGCTCCGCCCGCGCTGCATCTGGTACAGGCCGTGGAAGTAGAAGACGATCGGCCACAGCACGAGGATCAGCGGCAGCAGCGCGAGGTAGCGGTGGAACTCCGGCTGCTCGACCGCCGGGTAGATCGTCGCTTCGAACCGCAGGTACCAGGCGGCGAAGAACGCGGCGACGGTGGCGGCGAGGTCGCCGAGCAGGTAGATCGCGGCCGTGGTCTTGTGGCGCTGACGAATCAAGGGGTGGATCTCGCCGACGTCAGCAGCTGCCGTAGCTGCTGCGAAAAGCGCTCGACCGAGAAGCGCTCTGCTCGTGCTCTCAGGTCCAACGAATTGAACCGCATGTCCCGGATTTTGTCAATCGAGGCGGCGAGCGCCTCGGCGTCGCCCTCGCCGTCGTAGAGCACGCCGTGGACGCCGTCGTCGACGATGTCGCGCACTCCGCCGGTGCCGAGCGCCACCACCGGGCAGCCGCAGGCGAGCGCCTCCACGGCGGAGATGCCGAAGTCCTCGATGCCGGGCTGGACGAAGCACCGGGCGCGCCGGTAGAGGTCGCGCAGCTCGGTCGCCGGCAGGCGGCCGAGGAAGGTCGCTCCTCCGCTGCCCGGCGCGGGCGCCGCGCCACCGGGCGCGGTGCCGACCACCTTGAGCTCGAGCCCGGCACGCCGGCACCCCTCGACGGCGACGTCGAGGCGCTTGTAGGGAGCGAGCGCCGAGACCCAGAGGCAGAAGTCACCGCGCTCGACGTCGGGGTCGGGAGTGTAGAAGTCGACGTCGACCGGCGGATGGAGGACGTCGGCGCGGCGGCCGTAGTAGCGGTCGATGCGGGCGGCGACGAAGCTCGAGTTGGCGAGATAGGCGTCGACCCGGTCGGCGGTGGCGGCGTCCCACCGCCGCAGGCGGGCGAGGAGTCGGCGGCGCAGCGCGGCGACCGGCCCGCGGCGGCGAGGGAAGTACGCCTCCTCCTGATCCCACGCGTAGCGCATCGGCGTGTGGCAGTAGCAGACGTGGAGCGCACCGGGCGGTTTGCGCACCCCCTTGGCGACGGCGTGACTGCTGCTGAGCACCAGCTCGCACGGCGGCAGGCGGAGCGACTCGATCGCCCTCGGGAAGAGCGGCAGGTAGTAGCGGTAGGCGGTGCGCACCGCCGGCGCGCGCTGCAGGAAGCTGGTGTGGATCGGGTGGCGCTCGAGAGTCTCGCTCACCGAGCCCGGAACGTGCAGCAGGGTGTAGATCGGCGCGGCCGGGAACTCGAGGGCGAACTGCTCGAGGACCTTCTCGCCACCGCGCATGCCGGTGAGCCAGTCGTGAACCAGGACGGTGTCGGGGCGGCTCAAGGCTCGCGAGAGCGACGGATGAGGATGCGGCGGTCGGCGCCGTTGCGCAGCGTGTCGAGGTAGAGGTCGAGCGTCTGCTCCGCCACCTTCGACCAGTGGAAGCTGGTGATGCGCTCGA
>JBPEXA010000067.1:0-8287 GCA_052032135.1 Thermoanaerobaculia bacterium
ATTCTTCGAACCGATCGACTTGGTGAGGATGTCCTGGATGCCGGCGCTCTCGACCACGGCACGCACCGCGCCGCCGGCGATGACACCGGTTCCCTGGGAGGCGGGCTTCAGCAGAACCCGGCTGGAACCGAAGATCCCCAGCGACTCGTGGGGAATCGTGGTGTCCTCCATCGGCACCCGGGCGAGGTTCTTCTTGGCGATCTCGACACCCTTGCGGATGGCGCTCGGTACTTCCTTGGCCTTGCCCGAGCCGTAGCCCACGCGGCCGTTGCCGTCGCCAATCACCACCAGCGCGGAGAACGAAAAGTTCTTGCCGCCCTTGACCACCTTGGTCACGCGGTTGATGTGAATCACCTGCTCGAAGAACTCGCTATCTCTCTCGAAGTCTCTAGCCAAACCGGCCTCCTAAGTCCTAGAACTGCAGTCCGTTCTTGCGAGCGCCCTCGGCGACCTGGCGCACACGCCCGTGGTAGATGTAGCCGCCGCGATCGAACACCACCTTCTGGATGCCGTTGGCGAGCGCTCGTTCGGCGATCGACTCGCCGACCAGCCGCGCCGCCTGGCGGGTCGAACCGCTGCCCTCGAGCTGCTTCGCGATCGCGCTCTCGCGCGAGCTGGCAGCGGCCAGCGTGTGACCCGCGGCGTCGTCGATCAACTGCGCGTACAGATGGCGGGCGCTCTTGAAGACGGCCAGCCGCGGGCGGTCCGCCGTGCCGTGCACGGAGCGGCGGATCCTCTGATGGGCGCGCAGGCGCCGTTGACGTTTCGCTTGAGCCTTGTCCATGATCGTCTCGTTCCTCGTCGTCCGACGGCTCAGCTGCCGACGCCGGCCTTGCCGACCTTGCGGCGGATGATCTCGTCGACGTACTTGATGCCCTTGCCCTTGTACGGCTCCGGCTTGCGGAGGCTGCGGATCTCCGCCGCCACCTGGCCGACCTGCTGACGGTCGGCACCGCTGATCTTGATCCGGTTGGCCTTGGCGTCGACCTCGGCGTCGATGCCGTCCGGCAGCGCGTAGACCACCGGATGGGAGAAGCCGAGGGCGAGGTGGATCTCGCGGCCGCGCTCCTCGGCCTTGTAGCCGACGCCGTTGATCTCGAGCTCCTTCGACCAGCCGTTGGCGACGCCTTCGACCGCGTTGGCGACCAACGCCCGCATCAGGCCGTGGCGCGCACGATGCTCGCGGCTCTCGCCGGTGCGCTCGATGCGCAGCGTCGAGTCCTCGAGCACCGCGTCGACCTCGGGCAGCAGCGCCTGGTCGAGCTTCCCCTTCGGGCCCTCGACGGTCACCACGCCGTCGCCGACGGTGACCTTGACCCCGGAGGGGACTTCGATCGGTTCCTTTCCGATTCTCGACATGGGATTCAGACTCCTACCAGATCTCGCACAGCACTTCGCCGCCGACCCGGCGCTCGCGCGCCTCGGCGTCGGTGAGCAGGCCTTGAGAGGTGGAGAGGATGCCGACGCCGAGACCGTTGAGCACCGGCTTCAGCTGATCGCTCCGCCGGTAGACACGCCGGCCCGGCTTGCTGATGCGCTCCAGGTTCTGGATCACCGGCTCTCCGTCGTCGTACTTGAGGAAGATGCGCAGCTGGTCGCGCGGCTCGCCCTCGACCACCTCGAACGACTCGATGTAGCCCTCCCGGAGGAGGACGTCACAGATGCCCGCCTTGAGCTTCGAGATCGGAACCTCGAGGCGGTCGTGCTTCGCGATGTAGGCGTTGCGGATGCGCGCCAGCAGATCGGAAATGGGGTCGGTCATGCTCATCTTCGTGGACTCCGTTGTGCCTCAGCTCTCGGAGCGCGGGCGCCGGAACGGCATCCCGAGCTCGCGCAGCAGATAGAACGCCTTCTCGTCGTTGTCGGACGTCGTCACCACCGTGACGTTCAGGCCCTTGGAGGTGTTGACCTTGTTGTAGTCGACGTCGGGGAAGATCAGATGGTCCTTGATCCCGAGGGTGTAGTTGCCGCGGCCGTCGAAGCTCCCCGGCGCCACTCCGCGGAAGTCGCGCACCCGCGGCAGCGCCACGGAGATCAGCCGATCGAGGAACTCCCACATGCGATCGCCGCGCAGCGTCACCCGGCAGCCGATCGGCGTTCCCTCTCTCAGCTTGAAGGCGGCGATCGACTTGCGGGCGCGGGTGATGACCGGCCGCTGCCCGGCGAGCTGGGTCAACTCCTCGACCGCTTCGTCGAGGATCTTGATGTTCTGCGTCGCCTCGCCGATGCCCATGTTGAGGACGATCTTCTCCAGGCGTGGAATCGCCATCACGTTGTCGATCCCGAACTCGGAGGCCAGCTTCGCCGCGATCTCGTCGCGGTAGAGCTGCTTGAGCCGGGGGACGATGCTCGTGCTGGCGGCTGCGGTGGCGTTGGCCATCTCTCTCTCCTCAGCTCAGGGTCGCGCCGGAGACCTTGGCGACCCGCGCTCCCGATCCGTCGTCGAGCCGCTTGCGGCCGACCCGCGTCGGCTTGCCCGACTCCGGGCAGATCAGCTGCAGATTGGAGAGCCGGATCGGCGCCTCCTTCTCCAGCACGCCGCCCTGCACGTTCTTCTGCGGGTTGGGACGCGTGTGCCGCTTCACCATGTTGATGCGCTCGACGATCGCGGTCCCCTCGGCGGGGAAGACGCGCATCACCTTGCCGCGCGCCCCCTTGTCCTTGCCGCGAATGACGAGCACCTCGTCGTTCTTCTTGATCTTCGTCTTGATCATCACTGCTCTCCGTCGTGTCGCCCTACAGCACCTCGGGCGCCAGCGACACGATCTTCATGAACCGCTTCTCCCGCAGCTCGCGGGCGACGGGCCCGAAGACGCGGGTGCCGATCGGCTCCCCCGTCTCGTTGACGAGCACCGCCGAGTTGGTGTCGAACCGGATGTAGCTGCCGTCGCGGCGCCGCTGCGCACGCCGGGTGCGCACGATCACCGCCTGGACGACCTGGCCCTTCTTGACCGTCCCCTCGGGCGTCGCCTCCTTGACCGAAGCGGTGATCAGATCGCCGAGGCCGCCGTACTTCCCGGACGAGCCGCCGCGCAGATGAATGCACGCGATCTTGCGGGCCCCCGAGTTGTCGGCGACGTCGAGCATCGTTCCCATCTGGATCATCGGCTCAACCCTCCGCCCGCTCGAGGATCTCGCGCACCCGCCACCGCTTCAGCTTCGACAGCGGCCGGCTGGCGACGATGCGCACGCGATCGCCCTCGCGACAGCTGTTCGCGTCGTCGTGGGCGTGGTACTTCGACGTCTTCTTCATCCGCCGGCGATAGAGCGGATGCACCACCACCTTCTCGACGGCGACCACGACGGTCTTGTCCATCTTGTCGCTCACCACCTTGCCGACGAGCGCCTGCTGGCGCCCGCGGTCGGCGTTGCTCACCGGCTCACTCATCGTCGTTCACCTTCGTCGCCGCGTGCTTCTTCTCGTTCATCACCGTCAGCACCCGGGCGAGGTCGCGTCGGACGTTGCCGAGCTTCGCCGGGTTGTCGAGCTGACCGGTGACCTTCTGCAGCCGGAGCGCGAACAGCTGCTCCGCCAGCTCGGTCTCCTTGACCTCGAGGTCCTCGACCGTCATCTCTCTCAATTCGAACGCCTTCATCGTCTCGACCTCAGCCCATCAACCGCTCTTCGCGGGACACGAAACGGGTCTTGATCCCGAACTTGTAGCCCGCCTTCTCGATCGCCTCCTTGGCGAGCTCCGGGGCGACCCCCTCGAGCTCGAACATCACGCGCCCCGGCTTGACCACGGCGACCCACTCCTCCGGATTGCCCTTCCCCTTCCCCATCCGGGTCTCGAGCGGCTTCTTGGTGATCGGCTTGTCCGGGAAGATGCGGATCCAGATCTTGCCGCCGCGCTTGACGCCTCGGGCGATGGCGATACGGGCGGCCTCGATCTGCCGCGCGGTCACCCAGCCGGCCTCGAGCGCCTGCAGTCCGAAGTCGCCGAACGCGATGTAGTCGCCGCCCTTGGCGTTGCCACGGCGACGGCCGCGCTGCTGCTTGCGGAACTTGACCTTCTTCGGCATCAACATGATCGCTACCTCGCTTCCCTACACGCTCACCGGGCGGGTCTTCTCCCGCAGGAGATCGCCCTTGTAGATCCACACCTTGACCCCGATGACGCCGTACGTCGTGCGCGCCTCGGTGAAGCCGTAGTCGATGTCGGCCTTCAAGGTGTGCAGCGGCAGCCGGCCGTCCTGGTACCACTCGGTGCGGGCGATCTCGTGACCGCCGAGCCGGCCGGAGATCATGATCTTCGCCCCCTTCGCTCCGAAGCGGAACGCCGACTCCATCGCCTTGCGCATGGCGCGACGGAAGGCGATGCGACGGGTGAGCTGATGGGCGACGTTCTCCGCCACCAGCTGAGCGTCGAGCTCGGGGCGGCTGATCTCCTGGATGTTGATGTGCACCTCGCGACCCATCTGCTTCTGCAGGTCGTCGCGCAGCTTGTCGACCTCCGCCCCCTTGCGGCCGATGATGATGCCCGGTCGCGAGGTGTAGATCGTCACCCGCAGCTTGTCGGCCGCCCGCTCGATGTCGATCTCGCTGACGCCGGCGTGCGACAGCCTCTCCTTGAGGCCGGTGCGCAGCTGGAGGTCTTCCTTCAGCAGCTTGGCGTAGTCGCGCTCGGCGTACCAGCGCGAGTGCCACGGCTTGTTGTAGACCAGCCGGAAGCCGTACGGATGTGTTTTCTGACCCACTCTAGTTCTCCTTCCCGTCGGTCTTCCGCGTGTCGAGCTTGATGGTGATGTGGCTCTGTCGCTTGAGGATGCGGAACGCGCGCCCCATCGGCTGGGGGCGCAGCCGCTTCAGCACCGGGCCGCCGTCGACGAAGCACTCCTTGACGTAGAGACGGTCGACGTCGAGCTGCTCGTCACGATTCTCGGCGTTGGCGATCGCCGACTTCAGCAGCTTGGCGACCGGGCGGGCGGCCGCCTTCTTCGAGAAGGCGAGGATGTCGGTCGCCTCCTGCACGTCCTTGCCGCGGATCAGGTCGATCACCAGCCGCACCTTCTGCGGCGACGCCTGGTGGTAACGGAGCTTCGCTGTCACTTCCATCGCCGTCCCCTAGCGCGCGCGCGCGCCCCGTTCGCTCCTGCCGCCGGCGTGACCGCGGAAGGTCCGCGTCATCGCGAACTCCCCGAGCTTGTGGCCGACCATGTTCTCGGAGATGTAGACCGGCACGAAGCGCATGCCGTTGTGCACGGCGATCGTGTGGCCGACCATCTCGGGGATGATCGTCGACCGTCGCGACCAGGTCTTGATGACGCGCTTCTGCCCGCTGTCGTTCATCGCCTCCACCTTGTCCTGGAGGTGGTGGTCGATGAAGAAGCCCTTCTTGAGAGATCGAGACATGAGCTATTTCCGGTTGCGGCGCCGGACGATCATGCCGTCCGTGCGCTTGTTGTTACGGGTCTTGTACCCCTTGGTCGGGACGCCCCACGGCGTGCACGGGTGGCGGCCACCGGAGCTGCGCCCCTCGCCGCCGCCCATGGGATGGTCGACGGGGTTCATCGTCACGCCGCGGTTGTGCGGCCGCCGGCCGCGCCAGCGGGTACGGCCCGCCTTGCCGTCGGACAGGTTGGAGTGGTCGGAGTTGCCGACCCGCCCGATCGTCGCGTAGCAGTCGATGTGCACGCGCCGCTGCTCGCCCGACGGCAGCTTCAGCTGGCAGTAGGCGCCCTCCTTGGCCATCAGCTGCGCGCCGGCGCCGGCCGAGCGCACCATCTGCCCCCCCTTGCCGATCTTCAGCTCGACGTTGTGCACCTGGGTGCCGAGGGGGATCGCCGTCAGCGGCAGCGCGTTGCCGACGTTGATCGGCGCCTCCGGCCCGGAGACCACCTCGTCGCCGACGGAGAGGCCGGAAGGCCACAGGATGTAGCGCTTGTCGCCGTCGGCGTAGTGCAGCAGCGCGATCCGCGCCGAGCGGTTGGGGTCGTACTCGATCGACGCCACCTTCGCCGGCACGCCGTGCTTGTCGCGCCGGAAGTCGATCACGCGATAGCGGCGCTTGTGACCGCCGCCGCGGAAGCGCACCGTGGTCCGCCCCTTGTTGTTGCGCCCGCTCACCCGCTTCTTCCCCTCGGTCAGCGCCTTGTGCGGCTTCGAGGTGGTCAGCTCGGCGAAGTCGGCCGTCTCCTGGAAGCGGCTCGCCGGGTTGGTCGGCTTCAGTCTCTTGATCCCCATCGCACTACACTCCCTCGAAGAACTCGATCGTCTTCTCGCCCGGCGCCAGCCGGACGTACGCCTTCTTCCAGTCGGGACGCTTGCCGACGTAACGGCCCTGACGGCGCGTCTTGCCGTGCATGCCGGCGACCCGCACCTCGGCGACCTTGACCTTGAACTGCGCCTCGACCGCTCGCTTGACGTCGATCTTGTTGGCGTCACGGGCGACCTCGAAGGCGACGATGTTGGAATCGTCGCGCAGCTCGGTCGCCTTCTCGGTGATCAGCGGGCGGCGGATGACCTCCTGGATCCTCATTTGGACAGCACCTCCACGAGGCGATCGAGCGCGCTCTCGCTGAACACCACCGCCGAGCGGTCGACGACGTCGTAGACGTTGACGCCCAGCGCGTCGACGGTCTTGAGGCGCGGGTTGTTGCGCGCCGCCAGCCGCAGGTGGTCGTTGTCGTAGCCGTCGACGAGCAGCGTCTTGCCGTCGAAGCCGAGGGTGCGCAGCGTCTTGTCGAGCTCACCGGTCTTGGCGCTGTCGAGCTCGAGCTTGTCGATGACGAACAGCTCCTCGTTGCGCAGCTTGCGGGCGAGCGCCGACTTCAGCGCGTTGCGCTTCTCGCGCGGCGTCAGCTTGTTCGCCCACGACTTCGGCTGCGGGCCGTGGACCGTGCCGCCGGAGCGCCACAGCGGCGACTTGACGCTGCCGGCGCGCGCGCGCCCGGTCCCCTTCTGGCGGTAGGGCTTGCGACCGGAGCCCCGCACCTCGCTGCGCTGCTTGGTCTTGGCGCTGCCGGCGCGCTGCGCCGCGAGGTAGGCCTGCACCGCGGTGTGGACCAGGTGCTCCTTGAACGGATAGGCGAAGATCGCCTCCGGCAGCTCGATGTCGCGCACCTTCTTGTTGGCGAGGCTCTTGACCGTGACCTTCATCGTCATCCTCGCTTCGCTCGGCGGATGGTGAGGTAGCCCTGCTTCGGCCCGGGGACGGCGCCGCGGACGAAGAGCAGGTTGCGGTCCTCGTCGACCTTGACGATCCGCAGGTTCTTCACCGTCACCCGCTTGTTGCCGGTCTGGCCGGGCATCCGGGTGCCGGGGAAGACGCGGGACGGATCGGACGCCTGGCCGATCGAGCCGGGAGCGCGGTGGAACATCGAGCCGTGGGTGGCGCGACCGCCGCCGAAGCCGTGGCGCTTGATCACCCCCTGGAATCCCTTCCCCTTGCTGGTGCCGATGACGTCGACGTAGTCGTCGACCTCGAACAGCGAGCACTTGACCTCGTCGCCGGCCTTCCAGTCGGCCTCGGGGTCGATGCGGAACTCCTGCAACCGCCGCGTCGGCTCGACGCCGTGCGCCTTGAAGTGACCGTTCATGGGCTGATTGACGTGCTTCGGCGCGCGCTCCTCGACCAGGCCGAGCTGCACGGCGTCGTAGCCGTCGTCGTCCGTCTGCTTGCGCTGCACCACGAGGCACGGGCCGGCCTGGATGACGGTCACGGGGACGGCGGCGCCGTCGTCCGTGAAGATCTGGGTCATCCCGACCTTTCTGCCTAGCAAACCATCCATGGATTCGAGACCTCTACTTTCCGAATGCCTTGATCTCGACGTCGACTCCCGCCGGGAGCTCGAGCTTCATCAGGGCGTCCACGGTCTGGGTGGTCGGCTCGAAGATGTCGAGCAGCCGCTTGTGCGTCCGGATCTCGAACTGCTCGCGCGACTTCTTGTCGATGTGGGGCCCGCGGTTGACCGTGTAGCGCGAGATGTGCGTCGGCAGAGGAATCGGGCCCACCACGCGAGCCCCGGTGCGCCGCGCGGTGTCGACGATCTCGTTCGTCGACGTGTCGAGCACGCGGTAGTCGTACGCCTTGAGGCGGATGCGGATCTTCTCGTTGACCATGACCGTTGTCGTCTTTCTCTAGCGGGCGTCCGACCTACTCGATGATCTCGGTGACGGTGCCGGCGCCGACGGTGCGGCCACCCTCGCGGATGGCGAACCGCACGCCCTGCTCCATCGCGATCGGAGCGATCAGCTCGACGTCGAGGTTCACGTTGTCGCCCGGCATCACCATCTCGGTGCCCTCCGGCAGCTGCGACTCCCCCGTCACGTCCGTCGTCCGGAAGT
>JBPEXA010000670.1:0-1732 GCA_052032135.1 Thermoanaerobaculia bacterium
TCGGGGCCCGACGGCGTCAGGTAGGGGGTGCGGACGTTCTTGGCGGCGTGGACGAGCGCCGGCAGGTTGCCGGGCGCGATCGCGCTCTCGAACACCGAGCACTGCTGGAAGAACTCGGTGCCGAGCTCGACGGTGTAGGCGGGCACGCCGAGGCGGCCGTAGGCGTAGTCCTTCGACGAGCCGTCGACGGTGCCGAGACTGCCGAGGTGGTCGTCGTAGCCGGGGAAGAAGGCGAGCTTGCGCGCCAGGGTGAGGATCTGCGAGGCGTTGGGCGGGGCGTCGGTGGTGAACCCCCAGGAGGTGAGGAGGATCTGACCGAAGGCGTGGAGGTCGAGGTAGATCCCCTCCGCGTCGTCGGGCGCCGGGGTCGTCAGGTCGTCGGGCCGCTGGTCGGGGAAGAGGCCGTCCATATAGTCCATGATCACGGCACTCTCGAGCTCGGAGCGCGCCGCCGGCCCCCGGAAGGTGTTGTCGCACGGGTTGTTGCTGCCACCACCGCAGCACCCCCACTGGAAGTCGAAGTTGCGGTTGAGGTCGATGCCGCGACTGTTGCTGTCGGTGCAGAAGTCGTTGTTGGCGTTCTTGCGCCACGACAACCCCCCCTCGGCGCGCTTGCGACCGTCGGGGTTGGCCTGCAGCATCAGGTGCACCTCGTGGTGGTCGAGGATCCAGGTCGCGTCGGCGTCCTCGCCGTAGCCGTCGACCAGCAGCTCGGCGAAGCGGGTCGCCAGCTCGGCGGTGGTGTACTCGCGAGGGTGGACCGCGGCGGTGACCAGCAGCGCCGGCTTCGGCCCGGCGATCTCGGTGTTGGTCAGCCGCAGCGCCCACAGCTCGAAGCCGTCGCCGCCGTGGCCGGGGTTGAGCTTCTCCCAGCTGTCGCCGACGTCGGTCCAGCTGGCGAGCGTCGGATGGGCGACGGCGAGCGCCGCGGCGGCGGCGAAGGTCTCCTCCACCGTCCGGTAGCACTCGAAGCCGGGGATGCCGGCCAGCGACTCGGCGCCGGCGGCGAACCACGCCGCGACCTCGCGCAGGCGCGTCGTCGGCGCCGGCTCGATCGCGGGCACCAGGCCGAGCGCCAGCAGCCGGTCGAGCTCGGCGCGGTCGTCGACGTGGACGATCCACCCGTCGCGGTGACGGCGCACGTGGTCGAAGGCGGTCGCCACCGCCCGCAGCTGGTCCAGGCTCCCCGCTTCGATGCGGACCACCCACGGGCCGTCGTCGTCGAGGGTCGCCGCTCGAGGCCGGGACGGCGCCTCGTTCGCCGCCGCCGGCAGCGCGGCCGTCAGCAGTGTCGCCGCGGCCACCCCTCGCCACCCCGTCGCCATGCTCCCCCTCGTCATCGGATCAGCAGAATGCGGTCGTTGGCCGGGTAGAGCCACTCGATCCCGCGCTCGGTGAGCACCGCGTCGTCCTCGAGCGGCACCCGCAGCTTGGCGCCCCCCCACTCGGGGATCGCCGTATAGGCGAAGAGCTCGATCGACAGCAGGTTGGTCGGCTGCAGCGTGTAGCCGAGGCGGACCGGGTTGAAGAAGGCGATCGACGGCCCGGACCCATGGCCGGAGTTGCCGACCGAATGACAGCCGATCACCACGTCGGTGGTCGCCGGATCGTCGGTCGGCTGGTTGAAGCCGATGCGGACGAAACCGCCCGCCTCGAGGGCGTCGTAGATCGCCTCCTGGGCCTCGGCGGCGGTCACCCCGGCGCGGATCGCCCCCTTGACGATCGAGCGCGC
>JBPEXA010000671.1:0-4678 GCA_052032135.1 Thermoanaerobaculia bacterium
CACTACGGCGAGCACGTCGTCCTCGTCGGCGCCGGCAACTCGGCGTGCGAGGCGGCGCTCGAGCTGTGGCGCGCCGGCATCCGCGTCACCCTCGTCCACCGTGGCGCCACCGTCAAGCCGACGGTCAAGTACTGGGTCAAGCCCGACATCGAGAACCGCATCGAGGAGGGGTCGATCGACGCCCTCTTCGAGACCACCGTCGTCGCCTTCGACGACGGGCATTTGAAGCTCGACGCCCCCGACGGCCCGCGCACCCTCGAGGCGGACGCCGTCTACGTGCTGATCGGCTACACCATCGACGCCGCTTTGCTGCGCAGCTTCGGCGTCACCGTCTCCGACGACGAGGCGATCCCCACCTTCGACGAGGCGACCGGCGAGACCGACGTCGCCGGCGTCTACGTCGCCGGCGCCGTCCGCTCCGGCATCCACACCAACCGCATCTTCATCGACAACTCCCGCGACCACGCCGGTCAGATCGTCCGCCACATCGCCGCCCAGCTGCGGCGGCAACCGGTGGCGGAGCCGTCGTGATCCGCCGCATCCGTTCCGTCTAGTCTGGGCCGTCTAATCCGGGCCGCCTAGTCCGGGCCAGGGGGGAGGAGGAAGCGGCACGACGGACCTGGGGCGCGCGCCAGGCGACGGTCGAGGGTGGCGAGAGAGGAGCCGGTGGCCTCGGCGACCGCGACGTACCAGGCGTCATAGCTGGAGAGGTTGTGGCGCAACGCCCAGATGCGAGCCGCGAAGGGCTCGAACGGGAAGCGCACCACATCCAACTCGACCACGTCTCGCATCGCGAGAGTGGCGCTCGTCGACTCGAGGCGTCCCGCGCGTTCGAAGCCTCGCAGAATGTTGGCGGCCTCGACCTCGAGAAGTTGGGGAGCGAGGTTGCCCGCGCGAGAGAGGATCTCCTCCGCCCATCGCCCCTCCATTCCAGTGTCGAGAGTGGCGGCCACGACGACCGACGCGTCGATCACGCAGCCTGTCAACGGCGTCCGGCGTCGCGTTCCGCCAGAATCGCGGCCGCTCCGATCTCGGAACCGTAGATCCGCTTGCGCTCCCGCACCTCTTCGACCCAGCGCTTCGGTGACGGTTTGTCGGCGATGCGACGGAGCTCACCGAGGAGGTACTCCTGCATCGACTGGCCTGCGACAGCGGCTCGGGAGGCCAGCTCGTCGCGCAGTTCGTCCGGGACGTTGCGGATCGTCAGCTGAACAGCCATGCCTGCATTTTGCCTTCTCGCACTGCAGAACGCAAGCACGACGAGCCTGGCTGCTGCGGACGACGGCAAGTGCGGCTCGGCCGCCTACAGCAGCTCTTCGAGCGTCTCGAGGCTGAAGCCGACGATCAGCGTGCCGTCGACGAGCAGCAGCGGGGCGCGGTAGTTGCCGGTCGGGCCCTTGAGGTCGTCGAGCGCGGTCTCCGACGGCTCCTGGATGCGGCGGCTCTTGCCGCGCGCGATCACCACCCGGTCGGCCTTCTCGAGCAGCGCGCGGGCGTCGGCGTCCTCGAGCGGCTCCATGCGCGACGAGCGCTCGGCGTCGACCAGCGTGTCGGTGGCGTCCAGCACCTCACGGGTGCGGCGACAGCTCGTTCAGTTGGGGCGGTAGTAGAAGAGGTCGATCCGGCTCATCGGGTCTCCGTCGTGGGACGGATCCTACGTCAAAGCGCCGGCAGATACCGCTCTTCGAGCACCTGCAGATGATGGAGCGCGTGGCCGGCGGTGATGTGGACGAGCGCTCGGACGCTGACGGGGGAGCCACTCGCCACCCCGGTGCGGGCGAGGATGGCGTCGTCGAAGGTGCGGAACAGCCGCACGTTGGCGTCGCGCAGCGCCGCGAACTCCGCCACCAGATCGTCGAGGGGGCGCGCCGCTGCATTGGACGCCCCCGCCCACACCATGTGATCCATCCCCGGCAGCGGCGCCGGGTCGGCGCGCGCCATGTGCAGCGCACGGAACGAGAACAGCCGCTCGGTGTCGTTGACGTGACCGACGAGCTCGCGGATCGTCCACTTGTCCGGCGCGTAGGCGAAGTCCTCGGCGTCGTCCGGCACCCGGTTCGCCATCTCCCGCAGCGCCGCCGGCGCCGCCGCGAGCACCGCCATCACCTCTCCGGGCGGCACCTTCGAGACGTAGGTCTCGTAGAACGGGTCGTACTCGCTGGCGTCGGGAGCTCGCATCGCGTCAACCGTCGATCAGGACGTGGGCTCGCTGCATCTTCTCCTCGACCCGCTCCTGGCGGTTGGAGATCCGCCCCGCCAGGTCGCGGCCCTCCTGCAGCATGCTGTCGACCCACAGCACCAGCCCCTCCATCTCCGCCACCGCCTCCTGGCCGGCGTCGCAGGCCGGGTCGTCGCATTGACAGGCGACGCGGGTCACCGCCAGGACGCCGTCGATCTCGCCGTAGGAGGCCGTCCACTCCTCGAGATCGTAGGGCGGGTCGAACTTGATCAGCTCCCGGCTGATGAAGCGATCGGCGTCGTCCATCAACCGCACGCATTCACCCGCCGGCCCGGCGAGGCGTCGCGGGCTGCCGAGGATCTTGTCCTCCGAGATCCCCTCCACCCGGTTGCGGATGTAGGGGATCCCCTCGGCGACCAGGAAGTAGAGAACGGCCAGCGCGACCAGCACCTTGATGGCGCGAACCATGGCCCCTCAGCCTAGAGCCGCCGACGCGCCGAGCGCAAGCGACCGTTCAACGCCCCTCGGTGTAGATGATGGCGCCGACGTCGTCGCCGAGCACCTCCCACTCGCTCGAGTCGCGGCGGCGGTTGGGGCCGAACGAGTAGACGAAAATCGCCCGCTGCGAGCGGTCGCGGGTGCAGCGATCGCGGATCCAGTACGGGGCGTTCCACGGATCGATGAAGAAGCGCGCCCGCTCCTCGGCGAGCCCCTGTCGCTGGAGCCCGGCGAACGACCCCTCCCACAGCGTGGTCTGGTCGTACTTCTCGACCCAGCTGTACACCCGCTTGTGGACGCCGCAACGGGTGGCGAACCGCCTTCGCTCCGGATCGCTGATCCGCAGCACGTCGGCCTTGAGCGCTTCGAGCTCGATCTCGGCGGCGTCGACGTTCTCGAGCCGCGCGCTCGACTGGATGCGGGCGGCGGCGGCGGTCGCCACCCCGAGCACCATCGACACCACCCAACCGGCGGCGAACGCCGCCGCCAGCCGCCGCGAGCTCGGTGGCCGCACCGGCGGCGCCGCCAGCGACGCGAACAGGAAGCCGAAGCCGAGCAGCAGCTCGACGACCTCCCCGGAGTACTGCCACGGGTACGCCTCGTAGAGCCAATAGGCGAGGGCGAAGCTCGGCACCAGCCCGACCGGAGGCGCCTCGATGCCGAGCTTGCGCAGCGGGCCGGCGATCCCCGGGATCAGCGCCACGATCGGCAGCACCACGCCGTAGCCGCCGATCACCAGCTTGAGCGACAGCTTCCGCAGGTCGGTGCTGACCACGTTGTGGAAGTTCGGCTCTTGCTGGAAGTTGTGCTCCAGGAAGTAGGCGGCCGGGCGGTAGTCGAACACCCGCTGCAGCCAGGAGATCTCCTCCATCGCCACCACGAAGCAGAACAGCGACACCCCGGCGACGAACCAGATCGACCGCCACCCCTCGGAGCGGCGGCGCCAGGCGGCGAGTCCGAAGACGACGGCCGCCGCCATGAACGCCCAGAAGGTCGCCCACTCGAGGTACTCGTCCTCCTGGACGCTCATCCGGTAGAGGTCGGGGTCGTTGCCCTCGATCCAGGCGACGTAGCCGAAGACGCCGAACACCAGCAGATTGGCGGCGACCAGCGCCGGCCAGCCGAGGCGGCGCGGGGGCGTCGCCGAGACGCCGGCGGAGCGCTGCTGGCCGGCACCCTTCTTGCCAGGCCCCTTCTTACCGGGCCCCTTCTTGGCCGATGACTTGCGCTGCTTGGACGGGGACACCGGGTGGGATGTTAGCGCCCGCCCCCGGCCGGCTCAAGGCGGCGGCCGCGAACCGCGGGTCCGCCGCTGCGAACGGAAACGGGCCCGACGCCGCGGTGGCGCCGGGCCCGGAGGATGCGACGGCCGCCGGCGGGCCGGCGACCCCGTCGATCAACAGCGGTAGTGGTCGGGCTTGTCCGGCCCGTCGACCGGCACGCCGATGTAGTCGGCCTGCTCCTCGGTGAGCTCGGTGAGCTTCACGCCGAGCTGGTCGAGGTGCAGCCGCGCCACCTCCTCGTCGAGGTGCTTGGGCAGCATGGTCACCGTCTTCTCGTAGCTGTCGCGGTTGGCCCACAGCTCCATCTGCGCCAGCACCTGGTTGGTGAACGACGCCGACATCACGAAGCTCGGGTGGCCGGTGGCGCAGCCGAGGTTCATCAGCCGCCCCTCGGCGAGCATCAGGATGCTCCTGCCGTCGCCGAACCGCCACTCGTCGTACTGCGGCTTGACGTTGACGCACTCGACGCCGTCCATCTTCTTGAGGCCGGCGATGTCGATCTCGTTGTCGAAGTGGCCGATGTTGGCGACGATCGCCTTGTCCTTCATCTTCGCCATGTGCTCGGCGCGGATGATGTCCTTGTTGCCGGTGGTGGTGATGAAGATGTCGGCGGTCTCGACGACGTCCTCGAGCGTCGTCACCTGGTGGCCCTCCATCGCCGCCTGCAGCGCGCAGATCGGGTCGATCTCGGTGACGATGACGCGCGCGCCCTGGCCCT
>JBPEXA010000672.1:0-2398 GCA_052032135.1 Thermoanaerobaculia bacterium
CGACGTCGAATATCGCGAGTCGCTGGTCGGACTCGGTCAGATCGTCCGCATCACGAACGGCCACACCGAGGCGCTCACCGATCTCGAGGTGCGGATCGAGAATCCCAACGGCGACGTCAAGCACCACGCGATCGCCGCGCTGGCGCCGGGCGAGACGGTCGAGCTGGGGTGGAAGAAGCTCGACGGCTTCGAGGTGGCGGTGGGAGCCGAGCTGTCGATCAAGGGCGAGGGGTACGCGCTGCCCGCGCTGATCGAGCTGGCGTCCGACTGATCGCGGCCGGCCGCTCCGGCTTGCTGATCCAGCCGGCTGATCCAGCCTGGTGATCAGGCCTGGTGATCAGGCCTGGTGATCAAGCCTGGGGCGGCTTGCGCTGCGCCGCCACCAGCTCGGCGCCGTCGACGATGCGGAGACCGGTGACCGCGCCCTCGTTGACGTCGAAGCGGATCCGCACCGCCGGCGCGCCGCCGGGATGGAAGGCGTGGTCGCCGAGGTGGAAGAGGTTGCGGCCGAAGCCGTCGCCGCGCCGCAGGCGCAGGTTGCCGCCGCGCCCCTCCTCGACGATCAGCGGCTGCCCGCCGTCGTCCGCCCAGCCGTACTCGCCGACGTAGGCGGTGGTGTCGAGCAGCAGCGGCTCGGAGGCTTGCTGCGGATCGGCCGTGCCGAGCGCCTCGAGATAGTCGGCGACCGCAGCGGCCTCCTCGCCGCCCGCCTGGGCGTGACTCAGCAGCGAGATGCCGTGCGGCCCGAAGGTCGCCTCGACCCCCGGCATGGCGGCGATCAGGCCGCGCACCACCTCGAGGTGGCCGAGCATGGCGTGGGTAAAGAGGTCGGGGCGCGCGCCGTGCTCGAGCAGCAGCTCGGCGATGTCGCGGCGCCCCATGTGCGAGGCGGCGCCGAGCGCCGACTCCCAATCGCCGAACCCCCAGTCCATGGCGGCGTTGGCGAGCGCCGGGCTGCCGGTGACCAGGGTGCGCACCTTGTCGATGTCGCTGTGAGCGTAGAGCACGGTGTCGTAGACCCGTTGCCGCAGCTGCGACGGGAAACCGTCGTCGATGCCGGGCGCCGCCTGGGCGAGCAGAGGGCGGGCGAGCCCGAGGCTCGAGCCGGCGGTGGCGACGCCGCCGGCGATCAGCAGGTCGCGGCGCGAGGGGGGCGACGGCATGGGGATCAGGGTAGCAGGTGGGCGCGCCGCCGGCCGGTCGGCAACCGCGCTGCCGCCGCCGACGTATGATGCTCGACCGACCCGGCACCCCTCGGAGGACGTTCATGCGCCGACGCTCGATCGTGATCACGCTGCTGCCGTGCGCCGCCCTGGCGGCGGTGCTCGCCGTGGCGCAGCCCGAGCAGCCGGAGTCGGACGTGCCGCCGATCCCCTTCTACGAGTACGACCCGCCGTCGACGCTGGTGGTGCCCGCGACCGAGGTGACGCGCGCCAGGTACCCGTTCGTCGACGTCCACAACCACCAGTTCCGGATGGGCGACGGCCAGGAGATGACCGAGGTGGTCGCGGGGATGGACAGCCTCAATCTGGCGGTACTGGTGAACCTGAGCGGCCGCGGCTTCCGGCGGATCGAGAACCCCGACGGCACGACGAGCTTCGACATCGCCGGGCCGGAGTATCTGGAGGCGGCGATCGCCAACGGCGAGCGGGCGGCGCCCGGCCGCTTCCTGCAGTTCACCAACATCAGTCTCACCGGCTTCGACGAGCCGGGCTGGAGCGAGCGGACGGCCGAGCAGCTCGCGGCCGACGTCGCCGCCGGGGCGGTGGGGTTGAAGATCTACAAGGGCCTCGGCCTCGACGCCCGCGACTCGAAGGGCGAGCGCATCGCCGTCAACGATCCCCGGCTCGACCCGGTGTGGGCGAAGTGCGGCGAGCTCGGCATCCCGGTGCTGATCCACACCGGCGAGCCGTACTCGTTCTGGCTGCCCAAGGACGGCTCCAACGAGCGGCTGCAGGAGATGCACGAGCGGCCGGGGCGGTGGCGCGGCGACCCGGCGGTCTACCCGCCGTTCGAGGAGGTGATGGCCGAGCAGCACGACGTCTTCCGCCGCCACCCGGGGACGACCTTCATCAACGCCCACCTCGGCTGGCTCGGCCACGACCTCGGCCGCCTCGGGGCGCTGATGGACGAGCTCCCCAATATGTACACCGAGATCGGCGCGGTGCTCGCCGAGCTCGGCCGCCAGCCGCGCTTCGCCCGCGATTGGATGATCCGCTACCAGGACCGGGTGATGTTCGGGAAGGACATCTGGAACGTCGAGGAGTACCACGTCTACTTCCGGGTGCTCGAGACCGCCGACGAGTACTTCCCCTACTACCGCCGCCGCCACGCCTTCTGGCGGATGTACGGCCTCGACCTGCCGGACGAGGTGCTGCGCAAGCTCTACTACGAGAAC
>JBPEXA010000673.1:0-1661 GCA_052032135.1 Thermoanaerobaculia bacterium
GCCGGAGGACGCCCCGGCGGGCAGCGGCATGATGCAGCCGTGCCTCGAGGAGCTCGAGGGGACCGTCCGTTGCGGCCGCTACCGGGTGTGGGAGAACCGGGAGGCGAAAGCGGGGCGCACCCTCGACCTCGCCTTCGTCGTCGCCGACGCGCTCGATCCGCAGGCGGACGACTCGAGCGCCACGACCTTCTTCTTCGGCGGGCCGGGGACCTCGGTCACCCAGCCGGCCTTCTTCGTCATCCAGGCACTGGGCGGCCTGCGCCAGAGCCGCGACTTCCTGCTCCTCGACTTCCGCGGCGTCGGCAACTCCGGCGCGCTCGCCTGTGACGTCCCCTACCCCAGCGGCGTCGCCTCCCGCTTCGGCGCCATCTTCCCCATCGACCACATCGAGGCGTGCCGCGACCACCTGATGGAGCGCGCCCAGCTCGACCTCTACACCTCCGCCCACAACATGGACGATCTCGACGAGCTGCGGGCGTGGCTCAACTACAAGACCCTCGATCTCAATGGCGGCTCCTACGGCACCCACGAGATCCAGGTCTTCCTCCGCCGCCATCCGGAGTCGGCGCGCACGGTGGTGATGAACGCGGTGTCGCCGATCTTCGCCGGCGGCTACGTCACCCACGCTCGGGGGCTGCAGCAGGCGCTCGACGGGCTGGTCGCCGAGTGCCTCGCCGACGAGCGTTGCGGCAGCGCCTATCCGCAGCTCGACGAGAAGACGGAGCAGATTCTCGAGCGGGTGCGCCGTGACCCGCCGATGGTCACCGCCGAAGAGGAGAGCGTGCCGTTCGGTCCCGGCGAGCTCGGCTACGCGATCCGCGGACTGCTCTACCAGCGCGCCGCCGAGCTGCCGGGGATGATCTACGAGGCGGCGGCGGGCAACTGGCAGCCCCTCGCCGACTACTACCTGCAGCGCACCGGCTGGGTCGGCGGCTCCGACGACCAGGCGGGCATGCACTTCTCGGTGGTCTGTGCCGAGGACATCGCCCGCGTCGACGACGAGGTGATCGCCCGCGAGACCGCCGGCACCTTCCTCGGCGACTATCTGATCGGCGGCTACGTGTCGGTGTGCGAGGTGTGGCCGCACGCCGAGCTCGACCCCTCCTTCTGGGAGCCGGTGGCCAGCGACGTGCCGGCGCTGCTGCTCTCCGGGACCCGCGATCCGGTCACCCCGCCCGCCGGCGCCGACGCGGTCGCGCAACACCTCCCCAACAGCTTCCACATCGTGGTCCCGAACGGTGGTCACGGCGTCGGCGGGCCGTGCCTCCAGGAGATCCAGCGCACCTTCGTCGAGACCGCCTCCGTCGACGGGCTCGACACCTCGTGCCTCGAGGCGCGCCCGCCGACCGAGTTCGTCGTCCCCGGCGACGAGGCGGCCGAGTAGACCGCCGCCCCGCGGCTGGCGATCGGACTGGCCGGCGGCACACAATCGGGGCATGCTCCGATCCCCATTGTGGACCGCTCTCGCCCTCACCGGTCTGGCGGCGATGCCGCTGCCGGCCGACACCATCGTCGGCACCGACGACAGCGACAACAACTCCTTCAGCTTTTTCCCGATCTGGCGCGGCCAGCTCGACGGCACCGAGGGTGACGATCGCATCGTCGGCTTGGCGGGCGACGATCTTCTCTACGGCAAGGGAGGCGACGATCAGTTGCTCGGC
>JBPEXA010000674.1:0-6093 GCA_052032135.1 Thermoanaerobaculia bacterium
GATGGTGACGCGCATCGGCGGCGCGCCGAGTGCTTCCAGCAGCCAGCCGATCAGCGCCGCCGCCGGCTCACCGGCGAGATCGCGCGCCGTCCTCGCCGTCACCCGCGTCGACCCCTGGACGACCTCGAAGCGGTCGCTGGCGCCGATCTCGACCGCGACCGGCAGGTCGATCGCGAGATTGACGGTACGAGCGTCGTGATGCAGGAGCCCGAGCGGCCAGATGTCGAGGGTGCCGCCGGCGAGGTCGACGCGGCACCACCCCTCGACCCTCACCGGCGTCACCGCCGGCGGGGGGTGCTCAGCTGTCACCGTCGGCGAAGCCGTCGCGGTGTTCGGAGGCGAGCGTGTACCGCGCGCCGGAAGCGGGCGGCGAGGGGAGCTCGCTGGTGCCCGCGAGCGCCGCTCGCAGCTCGTCGCGGCGGAGGAGGTACCCCGGCAGGTCGCTGTCGGCGATCGGCTCTGCCGGCAGGCTCTGGAGCGCCAGCGGATCGATCCACCGACCGTGGTGCTGGATCCGGTAGTCGAGGTGCGGACCGGTCGACAGACCGCTCGAGCCGACGAATCCGATGACGTCGCCCTGCTGCACCCGACGCCCCGAGCGGACCCCCTTGGCGTAGCGCGAGAGGTGGAGGTAGGCGGTGACGTAACCGTTCGGATGGCGGACCTTGACCGTCCGCCCGCCGCCGCCGTTCCAGCCCGCGGAGAGCACGACGCCGTTGCCGGTCACCCGTACCGGCGTGCCGGTCGGCGCTCCGTAGTCCACTCCGTAGTGCGGCCGGTGGGTCTTGAGCACCGGGTGGAAGCGCCGGTGGCTGAACCTCGACGTCACCCTCGAGTACTTGACCGGCGAGCGGAGGAACATCTTGCGCAGCGGCCGCCCGTCGCCGTCGTAGTAACCGAACCGGTCGCCGACGCCGTAGCGGTAGGCCTCGAGCCGCCGGCCCCGGTTGTCGTAGCCGAGCGCCAGGATCTCTCCCAGCGAGTGGTAGGCGCCGTCGAGGTGGACCGCCTCGAAGAGCACTTCGAAGGCGTCACCGGTGCGCAGGTCTCGGGTGAAGTCGAGGTCCCACTGCAGGACGTCGGCCATCCGGTAGGCGAGGGCCGGCTCGGCTCCCGCCGCCCGCAGCGCTCCTTCGAGCGAGTTCTCGAGCCGCCCTTCGATGCGGTGGATCGTGCGCCGGCGCTCGAAGGCCCGCCACTCTCCCCGCCAGCCGCTCACGGTCCGGCGCACGGCGGCGCGGCCGACGCCGTCGACGGTCAGCTGGAAGGCGTCGAGTCGACCCTCCTCGCCGATCACCGCATAGCGATCGCGGGGCCGGATCCGTCGCAGGTCGGCGAAGCGGGCGAGCTCGGCGACGACGCTCTCGACGTCGACCGGCTCGAGGTCGAGGGCGGCCAGCACGTCGCTGACCGTCTCTCCCCGTTCGAACGGCACCTCGATCGGGATCGGCCGACCGCCGGACACCGGCGCGCCCGAGCCGTCGAGCTGCGCCCGCATCGGGTGATAGATCTCCGTCGGCGCCAGCGGAAACGGCGATTCGACCTGCCGCTCGATCGCCCGCGTCACCGAAGCGAGCACCAGCGCGGAGGCGGTGAGCGCGAGCAGTCCCCCCGTGCGCACCTGGTGCCGCTGCCGCCGCTTGCCGATCATCCCTGGAGTGTCGCGCGGGCGTTTGCCCGCCTGCGTGAGTCGGCGCATGGTACCACACGCCGTGGGCGCCGGGAGCGGCGTCCGAGAGCCGACGACCCGCCGTCAGCCGACGATCTGGGCGACGATCGCGTCCGGTTCGGACGGCATCTTGTCGCTGAACGCGGTGGCGCCGTTCTTGAGGATCAGCAGCCAGGGTGCGCTGTTGACGCGGTGCTTCTTCGACAGCTCGCCGTTGGCGTCGAGATAGACCTTCGCCTTGAGCCCCGCCTTGCCACGGAGGAAGTCGCGCACCGTGCCCGCGTCCTCCTGAAAGTTGATCGTCACCACGCTCGCCCGGCCGCCCCAGCGGTCGACCAGGACGTTGACCCGATCGACGACGTCGCGGCCGCGCGGCGCCCACGAGGTCCAGAAGACGACGATGTGGGTCCCCTCGAGCAGCTGGCTCTCGGAGAGCTGACCGCCGTCGAGTCCGGGCAGGCGGATGTCGTCTCCCTGCGCCGGCAGCGCGGTCATGGTGACGAGGATCGACAGGATCGCGATCGAGAAGGGTCGCAGTCTCATGGGTTCGCTCTCGCGGGCGGCGGTCAGGCGATCCGGTGCGGCAGTGCGCCGAGGATCCTGAGCCAGAGGGACGGCGGGGCGGTGAGCCGGCGACAACCGGCGCGCACGATCCGCCGTACGTTCTCGGTGCGCGCCAGACGGTCGGCGCAATCGGGGCAGTCGCTCAAGTGTCGCTCCAGTGCTTGCCAGGAGGGCGATCCGATGGGCGCATGGGGTGCTCCCACCAGAAGCTCCTTCGCCTGCATGCAGTCCATCGTCGCCGAGTCGCTCCGCCGGGCGGGCCGCCCAGGCCAGTCCATTGTAACCGCTGGCGGCCGGGGGTGATTCCACCCTATCGACCGTCGGAGCAGCGCTCGGCGCGGCTCAGGCGCTCTTCGGGCGACTGCGCATCTTGGCCGGCTCGCCGTGGCGCAGGTAGCCCCGCTCTCGCGCGTAGCGCAGCAGCGCCTCCTCGAGCAGCTTGCGGCCGCGGTAGAGGCGGCTCATCACCGTACCGACCGGGACGTCGAGCACCGCCGCCACCTCCTTGTACGAGAGGTCCTCGAGGTCCGACAGGATCACCGCCATCCGGTAGTCGGGCGGCAGCGAGCGGATCGCGCGATGCACGTCGTGATCGAGCACGCCGTCGAGGGCGAGATCCTCGGGGCTCTTGCTGCGACGCCGGACGTCCTCCCTCACCTGGCTCTCGAACGCGTCCTCGATGTCGGCGAAGTCGCTCTCGAACGGCCGCGACTGCTTCTTGCGATACGAGTTGATAAACGTGTTCTTCAGAATCTTGAACAGCCAGGCCTTGAAGTTGGTCCCTTCCTGGAACTTGTCGTAGTACTTGTACGCCTTGAGGTAGGTCTCCTGGACCAGGTCCTCCGCGTCCTGCGCGTTGCGCGCCATGCGGTAGGCGGTGTTGTACAGGCTGTCGAGGAACGGCATCGCCGCCGCCTCGAAGTCCCAGCCCTTGTCGTGAGTTCCAGCTGCCGCCATCGTCGCCTCCACGTCGGCTCGGACCCCTCCTACGCATGGAGCGTGCCAGCGTCCGGTCGCCGCTCGGAAGAAGAGTACGCGCGCCCTTCCGCGGCGGTTGCGCGGCGCCCGTCCCACCAGAGGGACGCCCCGCGTCCGTGGTCGAGGGCGCGCCGCTCAGAGGGTCGGCAGCAGGCTCGCCTTGGCGAGCTCGACCAGCGGTCCCGGCACCAGGCCGAGCAGCAGCGTCACCAGCGCGCAGAGTCCGATCGCGGCAACGATGCCCGTCGACGGCAGCGGCGACGGCGTCGACTCGTCCGACTCCTTGAGGTACATCTGGACCCCGATCCCGAGGTAGTAGTAGAGCGACAGGGCGCTGGTCAGCACGCCGACCACCGCCACCCAGGTCCACCCCGCCTCGACGGCGGCCGCGAACAGGTACACCTTGCCGAAGAAGCCGCCGGTCGGCGGGATCCCGGTCAGCGCGAGCATGAACAGCAGCATCATCGCCGCCAGCAGCGGCGCGCGCTGTGCCAATCCGGCATAGTCCTCGTAGGTCTCGCCGGCGTACTCGCGACGCTCCAGCAGGATGACGGTGCCGAAGGTCCCGAGGGTGATGAAGGCGTAGGCGAGCATGTAGAAGAGCACCGCCCACAGACCGTCGTCGGAGAAGGCGAGCACCCCCATCAGCACGTAGCCGGCGTGGGCGATCGAGCTGTAGGCGAGCATCCGCTTGACGTTCGACTGCGTGAGCGCCGCCAGGTTGCCCCAGATCATGGTCAGGGAGGCGACCGCCGCGGTGATCAGCTGCCAGTCTTCGAAGATCCCGGGCAGCGCCACGAACAGGATGCGCACCAGGATCGCGAACGAGGCCGCCTTGGAGGCGACCGCCAGGAAGGCGGTGACCGGCGTCGGCGCACCGACGTAGACGTCCGGTGTCCAGATGTGGAAGGGGACCGCCGCGACCTTGAAGAAGAGCCCGATCGCCATCAGCAGCCAACCGACCGCGAGCAGCGTCGGCGCCGTCTGCGCCGCGACGGGGAGGGCGCGCGCGATCGCCTCGAGCCCGAGAACGCCGGTGGCGCCGTAGACGAGCGAGATGCCGTAGAGCAGGATGCCGCTCGACAGCGCGCCGAGCACGAAGTACTTGATCGCCGCCTCGTTCGACCGGGTCTCGAGCTTGAAGTAGCCGGCGAGGATGTAGCTCGACAGCGCCATCAGCTCGAGGGCGATCCAGATCGACAGCAGATTGTGACCGCTCGTCATCAGCAGCATGCCGGTGGCGGCAATCAGCAGGAGCGAGAAGTACTCGCCGGCCCGGTAGCCCGCCTCTTCGACGAAGCGGGTCGACAGGACCGCCGTCAGAGCGGTCGCCACCAGCAGCAGCAGCTTCCAGAACAGCGCGTACGGATCGACGATGAACATGCCGGCGAGGATCGGCGACGCCCCCTGCTCGGCACCGATCCACAGCACCAGCACCGTGGTCACCGCCAGGGCGACGAGCGACATCCCGGTCGCCGCCCGGCTCGAGATCCCACGGCCGGCCGAGGAGCCGACGAGCAGCAGCATGCCGGCGGTGACCAGGAAGATCTCCGGCAGGAGCAGCAGGAACTCGTGGAGCGGGATCGGCGACATCGGCTACTCGTCACCCTCGCCGGCAACGTCCGCCGTCGCCGCCTGCTCGACGGCGGCCGCATAGTCGGGGTCGACCTTGCGGACGATGTAGTCGACCGGCTTCTCGAGCACGGCGAAGAACGGCTTCGGGTAGAGGCCGATCCAGAAGCAGAGGATGACCAGCGGGATCAGGTAGGCGAACTCGCGGCGATCGAGATCCTCGAGCTCCGCGTTCTCGGGGTCGTCGAGCGGCCCGAAGAAGACGCGCTGGAACATCCACAGCATGTAGGCGGCGCCGAGCACGATGCCGATGGCGCCGACCAGCGCCCACCACCACGTGCGGTTGAAGGCGCCGACCAGGATGGTGAACTCGCCGACGAAGCCGTTGAGCGTCGGCAGCCCGATCGACGACATGGTGATGATGAGGAAGATCGTGGCGTAGATCGGCATCGAGGCGGAGAGGCCGCCGTAGTCGGCGATCATCCGGGTGTGCCGGCGTTCGTAGATGATGCCGACCAGCAGGAAGAGCGCGCCGGTCGACAACCCGTGGTTGATCATCTGCAGGATGCCGCCGTTGAGGCCGGCCGAGTTGAGGGCGAAGATGCCGAGCATGACGAAGCCGAGATGGCTCACCGACGAATAAGCGACGAGCTTCTTCATGTCCTTCTGCGCCATCGCGCACAGCGCGCCGTAGATGATGCCGACGAGCGACAGCCCGACCATCCACGGCAGCAGCGCCCAGGTCCCGTCGGGGAGGATCGGCAGCGAGAAGCGGACGAAGCCGTAGGTGCCCATCTTCAGGAGCACCCCGGCGAGGATCACCGAGCCGGCGGTCGGCGCCTCGACGTGGGCGTCCGGCAGCCAGGTGTGGAAGGGGAACATCGGCACCTTGATCGCGAAGCCGACGAAGAAGGCGAGGAAGATCCACCACTGCATGTCGGCGGGGATCTGCGCCCCGATCTCATGGAACTGGAGGATCGAGAAGGTGCGGGGATTGCCGAGCCCCTCGACGCCGAGCAGTCCCGTCGAGTTGTAGAAGTAGAGCGCCAGGATGCCGAGCAGCATCAGCACCGAGCCGACCAGCGTGTAGAGGAAGAACTTGATCGCCGCGTAGAGCTTCCTCGCTCCGCCCCAGATGCCGATCAGGAAGTACATCGGCACCAGCATCACTTCCCAAAAGACGTAGAAGAGGAAGAAGTCCATCGCCATGAAGACGCCCAGCATCCCGGTCTGGAGCATCAGCATGAAGACGTAGTACTCCTTCTCCCGGACCTTGATCGCCGACCACGAGGCGAGGAAGGAGATGACGC
>JBPEXA010000675.1:0-13538 GCA_052032135.1 Thermoanaerobaculia bacterium
AACTCGATCCCTGCCGGCATCTCGACCTCGGGAGCGGCGTGGTCGACCTCGTGCGCGAGGTGCGTGAAGTAGGTGCGACCGGCGCCGATCCGCTCCGCCATCTCGATCGCCTCGCCGATGCTGAAGTGGGTCGGGTGGCGGCTGTAGCGCAGCGCCCCGAGGATCAGGACGTCGAGGCCGCGGAGCCGCTCGACGCTCCGCTCGGGGATGCGACTGCAATCGGTGACATAGGCGAAGCGGCCGATGCGGTAGCCGAACACCGGCAGCTCTCCGTGCCAGACCGGGATCGGCTCGATCGACCTGCCGGCGAGCTCGAAGGGAGCGTCGACGACCACCAGGTCGAGCTGCGGCTTGCCGCCCCCCTTCTGCCCGCCCTCGAAAGCGTAAGCGAAGGTGCGGCGCACCGCGTCGAGGGTGCTCGCCGAGCCGTAGCAGGGGATCGGTCGGCGCTGACGGAAGTTGAAGATCCGCACGTCGTCGAGACCGAAGACGTGGTCGGCATGTGCGTGGGTGAAGAGGACGGCGTCGAGCCGCTCGAGCCCGTAGCGCAGCGCCTGCTGGCGCAGGTCGGGCGGCGTGTCGACCAGCAGCACGGCGTCGCCGATCTCGATCTTGAGGCCGGCCCGGGTGCGGACGTTGCGCGGGTCCGACGACGTGCACACCGCGCAACGGCAACCGATCACGGGCACCCCGCTGGAGGTTCCCGAGCCGAGCATCGTCACCCTCACAGCCACTCGACCTCCCGGCTTGCGAACCAGGCGTCGAGCAGCCGCACCGTCCCACCGGGCCTCTCCCAGGTGCGCGGCTCGTGGAAATGACCGAGCAGCAGGCGGTCGTACCCCTCGGCGAAGCGGCGGTCGGCGTAGGCGCAGATCGCCGCCTCCGGGATGCGCTGCTTGTGGCGGAAGTTGGTCTCCGCCAGGCGAGACTCGGTGCCGTGCACCAGGCGGTGGGCCAGCCGTCTCGGCAGGTGGAGCATCATCCACCGCGACAGCGCGCTCTTCGACAGCCATCGCCAGAAGCGATACTGCCGATCGCGGTCGTTGAGACCGTCGCCGTGAACCACCAGGTAGCGATGGCCGTCGTGCTCCAGCGCCAGCTCGGTGCCGACCGAGTCGAAGCGGTGCGCGTAGGGCGAACCGGCGACGAAGAAGTCGCGGTTGCCCTCCACGTAGTCGACCGTGACGCCCGCGTCGCCGATCCGCCCGACCGCCGCCAGCACCGTCCGCACCGCCTCGGTCTCGTACGCGGGGGCGGCGACCCACACCTGGAAGAGGTCGCCGAGAATGACGAGCCGGCGGCAACCGGCGGCGGGGAGCGCTTCGATCTGGGACACCAGCGGCTCGGCCGCGCCGCCCGGGCCACCGATGTGGGCGTCGGCGAGCAGCGCGATTCCGGAGTCGTTCGGCGAGAGCACGGGTTCGACCGGGCGGTCGGGTCGGTGGCGGCCGCCGCTCAGGAGATGGTCAGCTTCGGCTGCTCGCGACCGGCGACCTGCTCGACGACCGCCGCCGCAACCCGTTCGAACGCCTCGGCGTGGGCCCCCCGCGGATCGCCGGCGACGATCGGCACGCCGGCATCGCCCCCTTCGACCACCGCCGGGTCGAGCGGAATGCTGCCGAGAAACGGCGCGTCGAGGATCTCCGCGGTGCGGCGACCGCCGTCCCGCTTGAAGATGTCGGTCGCCTCTCCGCAGTGCGGGCAGACGAACCCCGACATGTTCTCGACGATGCCGAGGACCGGAACGTTGACCTTGCGGAACATCGCCAACCCCTTGCGGGCGTCGATCAGCGCGATGTCCTGCGGGGTCGAGACGACGATCGCCCCCGCCAGCGGCACCCGTTGGCTGATCGTCAGCTGGGCGTCGCCGGTGCCCGGCGGCAGATCGACGATCAGGTAGTCGAGCGCCCCCCAGTCGACGTCGGCGAGCAGCTGATCGATCGCCTTCATCACCATCGGCCCCCGCCAGATCACCGGGGTGTCGACGTCGAGGATGCAGCCGAGCGACATCACCCGCACGCCGTGACGCTCGAACGGCTGGATCCGGTTGTCGTGGATCAGCGGCCGCTCGTCGATGCCGAACATCATCGGCATCGACGGGCCGTAGATGTCGGCGTCGAGCAGGCCGACGCGATGACCGAGCTGGGCCAGCCGGACCGCGAGGTTGGCGGCGACGGTCGACTTGCCGACCCCCCCCTTGCCGCTGGCGACGGCGACGACGTGCGCGACGTCGGGGAGGACGTCGGGGTCGGTCCGCACCGCCTCCTGGGCCGCTGCACGCGGCGCCCGCACCTCGAGACCGACGGTCACCGGCAGCTCGCCCAGCTCCGCCTCGAGGCGCCGCCGCACCTCGTCCTGGACCGCCTCCGCGGAGGGGCGGGACTGGGTGGTGATGACGAGGTCGACCTCGGCACCGCCGTCGGTCACCTCGACGCGATCGACGAAGCCGAACGACACGATGTCGCGGCTCATGCCCGGGAAGCTCACCTCGCGGAGCAGCTCCCACATCCTGTTCTCCAGATCACGGCTCATCGGACGACCCTACCCTTCCGGCGCGGCGCATCCTACTGCGCCACACCGGTGTTCGCCAGCCGAGCGACGGTCGACCGCACCTGCTCGGTCAGCGCCGCGCGCTGGCTGACGCCCGCCTCGCTGACGTCGATCGGCGCCCCGTAGCGAACGCGCACCCGGCCCGGGCGCACCACCCACCCTCGCTTCGGCCGCGCCTCGCCGGTCCCCTCGAGCCCGACCGGCACGATCGGCAGGCCGCTCTTGAGGGCGAGCAGCATGCCGCCGCGCTGGAACGGGAGCAGGGCGCCGTCGGTCGACCGCGTCCCCTCGGGGAACACCAGCGCCGAGGTGCCGGAGCGCAGCCGCTCGACCGCGCTGTCGAAGCTCTGCTTGGCACGGCTGCGGTTCTTGCGGTCGATGGCGATGAAGCCGCCGAGCCAGATCGCCCAGCCGAAGAGCGGGATGTGGAACAGGCTGCGCTTGGCGAGCATCCTCGCCTGCCCGGGCAGCGAGGCGAGCAGCGCCGGGATGTCGAGCAGGCTCTGATGGTTCGCCATGTAGACCACCGGTCGCTCGGTCGACACGGCAGGGTCGATCTCGACCTCGAGGGCGACCCCGTGGGTCGCCAGCACCCCCCGACTCCACAGCCGACCGACGCGGAAGACCCCGTTGCCGCTGCGGTCGAAGAGGCCGACGACGATGGCGACGGCCGACAGCAGGAGGGTGCCGAGGACGAGGTACAGATTGCCGAACACGGTGGCGGCGACGGCCGCCACGAACGAGCCATCGCGACGACCCTCCGCCGCCGACCGTCGTTCCATCGCTTGCTAAGATCCCCGTTCCATGCCCGTCTCGAGCGCCGCCCCGCGGCTGACCTTGTCGCGCCTCGCGCTTCGCGGCAGCTTGCTGGCGGGGGTCTTCGTCGACGCCTGGCTCGCCTTCGACGCCCACGCGACAGCGAGCGGTAGCGCCGACCCCCCCGAAGTATCTTACTGGTTGACCTCGTCCCTCCTGCTGGTGCGCGCCGCCGCCCAGGCGCTCGCCTGCCACGACCGCCACCGCTACGGCCCGCTCGTCCCGTGGATCGCGGTCAGCCACCTGCTGCCGCTGGTGGCGCTCGCCGGCGGCGGGCCGCCCACCTGGACGATCGTCGCCGCGTCGATCGGCGTCGTGCAGCTCCTCGGCCGCTGGATGCTGGCGCGATGAAGCGTGCCGCGATCGCCGCCGCCCACGTCGGGTCGATCGGCATCCTCAGCGTGCGCGCCTTCGGCGCCCTGCTGCGACCGCGCTACGAGGTCCGCGCCTGGGTCCGGGAGATGGAGCAGATCGGTGTGCGCTCGCTCGGGGTGGCGGCGATCACCACCATCTTCACCGGCATGGTCCTCGCCCTGCAGACCGCCTACAGCCTCCCGGCCCTGGGGGTGAAGTACTACATCGGCACCGTGGTGTCGAAGTCGCTGGTGCGGGAGCTGGGGCCGGTGCTCACCGCGCTGATCGTCGGCGGCCGCATCGGCTCCGGCATGACCGCCGAGCTGGGGACGATGAAGGTGACCGAGCAGATCGACGCGCTGCGGTCGATGGCGGCCGACCCGGTCAAGAAGCTGGTGGTGCCGAAGCTCGTCGCCAGCCTGGTGATGCTCCCCGCGCTCACCGTGCTCGGCGACTTCCTCGGCATCCTCGGCGGCCTGGTGATCGCCGTCTACCAGCTCGACCTGCCGGCCGGCTTCTTCGTCAACGACGTGCTCGGCGCGCTGACCCTCTCCGACGTCTTCAGCGGCATCGGCAAGTCCTTCTTCTTCGCCTACTTCATCGCCATCATCGGCTGCTACAATGGCCTCCACGCCCGAGGAGGAGCCGACGGTGTCGGTCGAGCGACCACCAACACGGTCGTCATGGCATCGATCATGGTCCTGGTCTTCGATTTCTTCCTGACCAAGCTCTTCTACACCCTGTTCTAGCCTTGGCCCATCCATCGGCAAGCGAACCCCTGTTCCGCGTCCGGGGGCTGACCAAGAGCTACGGACCCAAGCGGGTCCTCGAGGATCTCTCGTTCGACATCGGTCGCGGGGAGTGCCTGGTGGTGCTCGGCCGCTCGGGGACCGGCAAGAGCGTGCTGCTGCGCCAGCTCAACGGCCTCGAGAAGCCCGACCGCGGCGAGGTGACGTTCGACGGCGTCGAGATCTCCGCCTTGGAGGAGAGGGAGCTGTTCGGCATCCGCCGCCGGGTCGCCATGCTGTTCCAGGGTGGGGCGATGTTCGACTCGATGACGGTGGGCGAGAACGTCGCCTTTCCGCTGCGGGAGCACACCGAGATGGCGGGTGACGAGATCGTCGATCGGGCGAGCGAGCTGCTCGGCATGGTCGGTCTCGACGGCGTCGACGGTGCCGCCGGCGGCTAGGGGGTGCCGAAGATGCGGTCGCCGGCGTCGCCGAGGCCGGGGAGGATGAAGCCGCGCTCGTCGAGCCGGTCGTCGACCGCCGCGGTGTAGATCTCGATCTCCGGATCGGCGTCCTCGAGGTAGTGGATACCCTCCGGAGCGGCGATCAGGAAGAGCGCGCGCAGCTTGCTGACCCCCATCGCCCGCAGCCGCGCGGCGGCGGCGGCCGCGGTGCCCCCGGTCGCCAGCATCGGGTCGAGCAGCAGGACGACCGCGCCGTCGTGGTAGGCGGCGTGCTTCTCGTAGTAGGCGGTCGCCTCGAGAGTGGTCTCGTCGCGCTCCAGGCCGATGGTGGAGACCCCCGCCGAGGGGAACATCGCCTGCACGCCGTCGAGCATGCCGATGCCCGCTCGCAGTACCGGGCAGAGCACCACGCGCCAGCTCTCGATCCGCTGGACGGTCTGCATCCCCGACCAGCTCGGCACGTTCGCGGTCTGCGAATCGAGGTCGGTGAGCGCCTCGTAGGCGAGCAGGCCGGCGATCTCCGACACGTTCTTGCGGAACAGCGGCGGCGGCGTGGTCTGGTTGCGCAGGTAGCCGAGCTTGTGCTGGATCAGGGGGTGGCGGATCTCGTGGACCGGCATGTCGGGGCCTCTCTCGGGTGCGCTCGGCTCAGGAGGATACCGCTTCGTCGGCCGCCACGTCGGCAGGCGCCGCCGCCGCGTCGTCGCGCGCTTCGGCCGGCGCCACCGTCAGCAGCCAGATCAGGCCGGTGGCGACCTGGACGGCGCCGAAGGCGAACAGCCCCTGGCGCAGCGTCAGCGACCCGCTCTCGAGCGCCAGGCTGGCGGCGACGATAGCGATGGTGTCGACGAAGGTGAGCAGCAGCCATTCGGTGGCGAAGACGCGTCCGCGGTAGCGATCGACCGTGCGCTCCTGGAGGAGCACGGTGGAGGCGACCCAGTTGGCGCCGCTCGTCGAGTGGGCGATGGTGACGAGGATCACCAGCAGCCAGAACGCGGCGGTCGACGAGATCCACCAGTAGGTGAGGCCGCTGAAGGCGATGCCGAGCCCCATCATGCGTGGCCAGAGACGGCGGTCGCGGACCGTCGCCCGCATCAGGATCGGGCCGAGACCGGTGCCGAGACCGCGGGCGGCGTAGAGCCATCCCATGCCGACCGCCGGTGCCGCGGGGAGGGTCTGCTGGCCGAGCAGTGCCAGCATGTAGACCAGGCCGCCGCCGCCGATCGCCCACGCCGGCTTGGTGAGGGCGATACGGCCGATCCGCCGGTCACGCCGCATCTGCCGCCAACCGTCGACCACCTGGCGGAGGGCGGCGCGCACCAGCGAGCCCTCCGGCGCCGCCTCTCCCTGCTGCGGGATCACCGTTCGCCACAACAGCCAGGCGGAGACGAGGTAGGTGGCGCTGTCGATGACGAAGACCGCGCGCACCCCGAGCCACTCGGTGGCGAAACCGCCGAGGGCGGCGCCGATCGCCAGCAGCGCGGACCAGGTGGCGGCGGTGAGCGCGTTGGCGGTCAGCAGCTCGCGCGGCGAGGTGATGTTGGGAATCGAGGCGGAGCGCGCCGGGATGAAGACCGCGCCGACGGTCATCTGGAGCGCTCCGAGGACGTAGAGCCAGGCGACGTCCCCCGGCTCGCGGATCGTCAGCAGACCGAGGACGATCACCGCCCGCAGGAGGTCGGCGCCGATCATCAGCTTGCGACGGTCGAAACGGTCGGCGATCAGACCGGCGATCGGCGCGGCGAGCGCGAACGGCAGGGACTTGGTGATGAAGACCAGGCCGAGCGCCAGCGGCGAGCCGGTCAGCCGTTCGACGAGAGTGTAGACCGCCATGGTGTTGAACCAGTCGCCCATCAGGGAGGCGACGTCGGCCAGCCACAGGCGGCGGAAGTTGCGGTTGGTGCGGACGAGCTCCAGGTAGCCGACCTGGCCGGGCTCGCTCAACGGCTGGTCGTCCGGCGGATCACGCGGCCGAGTCTAAGCGCAGCGGGCGTGGTAGCTTGCCGCTCGTGACGACGTGCGGGCGAACGGTGCTGCTCTCGATGCTCGCCGTGTCGCTGGCGGGCGCGCTCGGCGCCGCCGAGATCGCCCCTGATGCGGCGTCGGTGACGCCGCTGCTGATCGGCAGCGACGTGCCGTCGGCGACCGTGCGGCAGCTCGACGGCTCGCCGGTCGACCTCGCCGAGGTGGTCGGCGAGGCGCCGACGGTCGTCATCTTCTTCCGCGGCGGCTGGTGACCGTACTGCAACACGCAGCTCGGTGAGCTGCAATCGATCGAGCAGGAGATTCGACGGCTGGGCTTTCAGCTGGTGGCGATCGGCGCCGATCAGCCGAGCGCGATGCAGCCGACCATCGACCGCCACCAGCTCGGTTACCGGCTGCTCTCCGACAGCCGCCTGGAGGCGGCGAAGGCGTACGGCATCGCCTTCCAGGTCGACGCCGAGACCGTCGCCCGCTACGCCGGCTTCAACATCGACCTCGAAGCGGCGTCGGGGGAGAGCCACCATCAGCTGCCGGTGCCGTCGGTCTTCGTCTACGTCGACGGCCGGATGACGTTCCAGTACGTCAACCCCGACCACCGGATCCGCATGCCGGCGGACGTGCTGCTGGCGGCGCTGCGCGCCTTCGCCCCCTCCTGATCGCGCCGCGACGGCCCGGTCAGGTGGAGATCTTGATGTGCCACGGCTCGTGGCGGACGCCGTACTCGTTCGACTCCGGATAGCGGATGTCGATGTAGCCGAGGTCGATCAGCCGCTTGAACTCGTCGGTCTCGGCGAACGAATCGGTGAAGTTCGCCGGCCCCAGCCCCCGCTTGCCGACGTCGAAGTCGCCGATGGCGTGGAACGAGTAGCCGGGGGGGGCGAGCGAGCGGGCGGCCTGGGAGAGGTTGCCCTGCGTCTCGACCGCCTTGCGCATGAACAGGTGGTACTGCTTGGCGAGGCCGCGCACTCCCGAGGTCAGCAGCACGCTGCTGCCGAGGTCGGCCTCGATGCGGCGGAACTTCTCGAGCGAGGGCCCCTTCAGCAGGTAGTGGCCGGTGCCGGGGATGCGCTCGAGATCGCGGCGGTCGAGGGTGTCGGTGAGGTTGGCGACGACCTTCTCGCCGAGGAAGCCGTAGCGCGAGGCGTCGGCGTGGAACAGCTCGTCCAGGAGATCGAGCTCGTCCCTCTCGAAGCTGCCGATGTCGGAGTAGTTGCCGGCGAACTCGATGATCTCGTCGAAGCCGATGCGGTTGAAGTGGCCGTGGCCGATGAACTCCTGCGCGCGCTCGAGCCGCGCCGTGGTCCGCACCAGGAGGTCCCACTGCGGGTCGGGGATCCAGACGTCGTCATCGTAGGCGCGATCGAAGTCGCGCGCCTTGGCGACCGCGCGGGCGATCGACGGTCGATCGACGATCACCTGGTCGGCGGGAGCGGCGAAGGTCCCCTCGTCGCGGGTCGGCTCGGGCGGCGCCGACGCCATCGGATCGTGCTCGAGCGGCTTCGATCCGGGCGATCCGCCGCGCATCACGCCGCCGATCGCGGCGACGCCGGCGATGCGCGGCCAGATGGTCAGGAAGGTGCGGCGATCCAACTCGGGTCCCTCGGTTCGTCGAGCCTCAAAGCCCGTCCAACACTGTGTTTTTCGAGCTTCGCGGCGGCCAATTATAGACGACGCCCGCGGTCAGACCAGGAGGCCGGCGACACAGGCGGTCATGAACGCCGCGAGGGTGCCGCCGATCATCGCCCGTACCCCGAGGCGGGCGAGATCGCTGCGGCGCTCGGGGGCCATCGCGCCGATGCCGCCGAGCTGAATGCCGATCGAGCTGAAGTTGGCGAATCCGGCCAGGGCGTAGGTGAGGATGGTGACCGTGCGGTCGCTGAAGGCGTCGAGGCGGGCGCTGAGACTGGCGAAGGCGACGAACTCGTTGACCACCGTCTTGGTGCCGATGATCTCTCCCGCCGCCAGGCATTCGGACCACGGGATCCCCATCAGGAAGGCGAGCGGCGAGAAGACGAGTCCGAACGCCTTCTCGAGGCTCCACGCCTGCTCCCCGGAGAAGCCGAAGAAGCCGCCGATCCAGCCGACGATCGCGTTGCCCATGGCGACCAGGGCGACGAAGGCGATCAGCATCGCGGCGATGTTGAGCGCCAGCTTGACGCCGTCGCTGGCGCCGGTCGCCGCCGCCTCGACGACGTTGACGCTGCGCTTCTCGATCGCCAGCTTGACCGTGCCCAGGGTCTTCGGCGATTCGACCTCCGGCTGCATCACTTTGGCGACGACGAGCGCCGCCGGCGCCGAGATGACCGACGCGGTGATCAGGTGGCCGGCGTCGATGCCCATCGCCACGAAGGCGGCCAGCACGCCGCCGGCGATGGTGGCGAAGCCGCCGACCATCACCGCGTTGAGCTCGGAGAGCGTCATGTCGTTGACGTAGGGACGGATGACCAGCGGCGCCTCGGTCTGGCCGACGAAGATGTTGGCGGCCGCGGAGAGGCTCTCCGCACCCGAGGTGCCAAGCGTCCGCTGCATGATCCAGGCGAAGAGCTCGACCACCCGCTGCATGACGCCGAGGTGGTAGAGGATCGCCATCAGCGAGGAGAAGAAGATCACCGTCGGCAGCACGCCGAAGGCGAACGAGCGCCACAGCGTGTAGGGGGGCGGCAGCGGGTCGTCACCCGGGCGCGGGTAGACGTCGAACATGAACGCCGACCCCTCGTCGACGTAGGAGAGGATCTGGCGGAAGAAGTCGCCCATCCAGACGAACGCCGCCTGACCCGGGTCGGTGCGGAGGATCAGCAGGGCGAAGACGAACTGCAGCAGCAGGCCGCCGCCGACCAGCCGCCACGGCATCTTCGACTTGTGGGAGCTGAGCAGCCAGGCGATCCCGACCATGACCAACAGACCGACCAGGCTGATCCAGCGCTCCAAGCGAACCTCCCGGGGACGTGCGACCGATCGCAGGCGACGAAGTGGCGGCATCTTAGCAGCGGCTCGCCGCTACAATGGACGTCGGGCCGCCGGTGCGGGCGCGAACGCCCGCTCGCGGGCCCAATCCGGGCCGACGGTCGCCGCCGTACCCATCGCTGCCCCCGCCCGGTGTTTCCTCCGATGCCGTCTCGACGCCCCACCGACCCGCGAGCTCCCAAGGAGCTGCGCGACGACGAGCGCCGCGCCAAGCTGACCGCCCACCGCGGGATGGCGACGTGGGGCGAGCGGCTGGTGCCGCTCGGGGATTTCCACCGCGCGACCGAGCGGGCTGGGCGGGTGCTCGACGATGCCGCCCGCGAGGCGGAGGCGAGCCGCTACCTCGAGCTGCCGCCCGACCCGACGCCGGTCGAGGGGCCGTTCGGGCGGATCGCCGTCTGCGGCGGTGTCTACAGCAACCACTACGCGCTCCAGGCGCTGCTCGACGACGCCGCCCGTCGCGGCGCCGAGGCGGTCTACTGCCTCGGCGATCTCGGCGGCTTCGGGCCCAACCCGGAGAAGGTGTGGCCGCTGCTCTCGGCGGCGGGGGTGCGGGTGTCGCAGGGCAACTACGAGCAGTCGCTGGCGAGCGGTCACGAAGACTGCAACTGCGGCTACACCGACCCGCGTGACAACCACTTCGCCGAGCTCTCCTACCGCTACACCGCCGAGCACTGCTCAGACGGCTTCAAGCAGTGGATGGGGGAGCTGCCGGCGCGCCGTCGGGTCGCGGTCGGGGACCGCGAGCTGCTGCTGGTCCACGGCTCGCCGCGGCGGGTCAACGAGTTCCTGTTCGCGTCGACGTCGCCGGTGCCGTTCCTCGAGGTGATGCTCGATCGCGAGCGTTGCGACGCGGTGCTCTGCACCCACACCGGCCTCCACTGGCACCGTCGCCTCCCTTCGGGGCGCGACGTCGTCAACGTCGGCGTCATCGGCCGCCCCGCCAACGACGGCCGCACCGAGGTGTGGTACGCGCTGCTCACCGATGGGGGGGATCGCCTGGGGGTCGAGCTGGTGCCGCTCGCCTACGACCACGAAGCGCTCGCCGCCGAGATGCGGGAGGCGTCGCTCCCCGAGGAGTTCGTCGCCACCGTGCTGAGCGGCTGGTGGACCACCTGTCTGGAGATCCTCCCCGCCCGCGAGCGCGCGGCGTCGAGGTTCTGAGCGTGGCCTCCCGACGACTGGCGATCCTCGGCGCCGGACCGATCGGCATCGAGGCGGCCCTGGCGGCGGTCGAGCACCGCTGGCCGTTCACCCTCTACGAGGCGGGAGACGAGGTCGCCGACAGCGTGCGGGATTGGGGGCACGTGCGCCTGTTCTCGCCTTGGAGTCTCGACGTCTCGCCGCGGATGGCGCGCGCGCTCGGCGAGCTGGGGCGCGAGGTCCCGGCCGGCGATCGCTGTCCGACCGGCGAAGAGCTGCGCAGCGAGGTCCTCGTGCCGCTCGCCCATGCGCCGGCGATCGAAGAGCACCTGAGGCTGCGCTCCGAAGTGGTGGCGATCGGCCGGCAGGGGCTGCTGAAGCACGAGGCGATCGGCACCGGCGAGCGAGGCGAGGTCCCCTTCCGGCTGCTGGTGAGGACGCCGCGAGGGGAGGCGATCGAGCACGCCGACGTGGTGCTCGACTGCACCGGCTCGTACGCCGAGCCCAACCGGCTGGGGGACGGCGGCATCCCGGCCCCCGGCGAGCCCGGGGCGGAGGAGAGGATCACCCGACGCATCCCCGACTTCGACCGCCGCCCGGAGGCGTGGGCGGGGCGGCGGCTGCTGCTGGTCGGTGCCGGGCACTCGGCGCAGACCGCCGCCGAAGCGCTCGCGCGGCTCGCCGACTCGGGGGTCGACGTCGCGGTGACCTGGGCGCTGCGCAATCCGTCACCGCGCTGGGAGATCGACCCCGACGATCCGCTCCCCGAGCGGGCGCGACTGACGGCGGCGGCGCGCGACCTCGCGGCGGGCGGGCACCCGGCGTTCGAGGTGCTCACCGGCGTGGTGGTCGAGCGGCTCGACCCGGTCGACGGCGAGCTGCTGGTGACGCTGCGCGCCGCCGACGGCAGCCTGCGGTCGATCGCCGTCGATCGCGTCCTCGCGCTCACCGGCTCGGTCGGCGACCACACGCTCTACCGCCAGCTCCAGGTCCACGAGTGCTACGCCACCAGCGGTCCGATGAAGCTCGCGGCGGCGCTGCTCGGCGCCTCGAGCGGCGACTGCCTGGCGCAGGAGAGCCATGGCGTCGACACCCTCACCAGCCCGGAGCCCGACTTCTTCATCCTCGGCGCCAAGTCGTACGGCCGCAACACCTCGTTCCTGATGCGGGTCGGGTGGCAGCAGGTGGACGAGGTGTTCGGCTTGCTCGGCGACGGGGACGGCGGCTAGCGGTTCTCGCGGCGGATCACGAGCTTCAGCCCCGACCACACCTCGTCGACGGCGCACACCTTGACGTCGACCAGACCGCGCGGCAGCGCGTGGCGGCGGACGACGTCCTCGGTGACGTCGGTCGTCACGCCGGAGGCCTTCTTCGGCCACGAGACCCAGATCATGCCGTTGCGCTCGATGCGCTCGATCTGCCGTGGCAGGCGGCGCTCGAGATCCCGCTCGCGGGTGACGAACAGGTGGACGAAGTCGAGACGGAGGGCGCGCGGCCCGAGCCAGTCGATCGCCTCCGGCTCGGGGGCCAGCAGCCGGCGATAGTGGTCGGGGGCGGCGAGGGCGCTGGCTCGCATCCCCGATCGCAGGCCGAGCTTGGCGGCCAGCGGCGTGCCGGAGTAGCCGGCGGAGGGCATGCGAGGATGCTAGCGCACGATGCGGCTGCGCAGCAGACGGTGGGCGTCACCGTCGGGAGAGCGCACCAGCAGCAGCACCGGCAGCTCCTCGCCCTGGCCGAGCACCAGCAGACCGGCGGGGTCGGGCAGCTCGAGACCGTAGCCGAGGGTGGCCGCGAGGAACGCTCGCTCGCTCGCCGCGACCTCGCCGTCGTAGAGGCCGATGACGATCTGCTGCCCCCGCGCGTTGCTGAGGTGGACGACCTCGAGCGATCCCGTCTCGGTGGAGTCGACCTCGAACGAGCGCCGGCCGAAGCCGAGCGGGCAGAGCTCGAAGAACGGGAAGCTGCGCCCGTCGACGCCGTCGGGCCGCACGGTGCCAAGCGCGTAGCGCAGCTCGACGTCGTCGATCAGCAGCTCGACGGCGAGCGGCACCCGGGAGGTGGCGAACGGCTCGTAGGGTGCCTGTCGCAGCAGCGCGGTGGCGAGCGTGGCGTCGGTCGTCGTCCGCTGCTCGGAGCACCAGTCGGCGACCTCGGCCGCGATGGTGCTGGCGGCCACCTCGAGCCGGATCTGCGAGCGCTCCAGCGCATCGTCCCCCGGCGGTGGGCTCGGCGACCCGTCGTCGTCGGGCAGCGGCTCGGCCGCGAGGTCGGGCTGCCACAGCTCGAAGTAGCGGGCGGTGTCGTCGTCGGCCGCCATCGGGCGGGGCGTCGCCGGCACGACCGCCGCCAGCGCGGCGGCGACGATGACCATGGCCTTCACGCCGGTGCGCAACAGATCGGCGCCGGCCGCCATTTCAGGCTCCGAGCACCAGCAGCGGCAGCCGGCGCCCCGGGGGTCGGCCGTCGACGTGGCCGATCCGCCGGGCGCCGAGCGCGAGGTAGAACCCCTCGGCGTTGGGATCGGAGACGATGCGCA
>JBPEXA010000676.1:0-1986 GCA_052032135.1 Thermoanaerobaculia bacterium
CGGCTCGCGCGGTGCTGTACGTGTCGAAGCTGCCGCCCGCCGGCAGCGACCGGACGTATCAACTGTGGGTGATCGTCGGCGGCACGCCGGTGTCGGCCGGTCTGTTCGACGTCGACGCCGACGGCGACGCTTCCCTGGTGGTCGAGGAGCTCGAGCGCGCCGACGAGATCGAGGCGTGGGCGGTCACCCTCGAGCCGGCCGGCGGCGTGCCCCAGCCGACCGGCCCGATGGTGCTGATGGGCGCCGTCGGCTGAGCTGCGTCACGCCGCCAGCACGTCGTCGAGAGCGCGCAGGAAGGCGTCGACATCGCCGTCGTCGAGCACCATCGGCGGCTTGATCTTGAGCACGTTGTGATCGGGCCCGTCGGTGGAGAGCAGGACGCCACGGCGGCGGAGGCCGGCGACGACGCGCTCGGCGCTGTCGGGGTCGGGGGTGCGAAGGTCGCGATCGCGCACCAGCTCGACGCCGGCGAAGAGGCCGCGGCCGCGGACGTCGCCGATCACCGGATGGCGTTCGGCGAGCTCGCACAGGCCGTCGATCAGCCGCTCGCCGAGCTGCGCGGCACGGGCCTGGAGCTGCTCGTCGCCGATCACGTCGAGCACCGCCATGCCGATCGCGCACGACACCGGGTTGCCGCCGAAGGTCGAGAAGAACTCCATGCCGTCGTCGAAGGCGTCGGCGACCGCTCGCGTCGTCACCACCGCCGCCATCGGATGCCCGTTGCCGATCGGCTTGCCGAGCACCACGACGTCGGCGCGAGCCCCCTGCGCCTCGAACGCCCAGAAGTGGCTACCGACCCGCCCGAAGCCGACCTGCACCTCGTCGGCGATGGCGAGGGCGCCGGCCTCGCGGGCATGCTCGAAGACGGTGCGCAGGTAGCCGTCGGGGGGGACGATCTGGCCGCCGCAGCCGAGCAGCGGCTCGATCATCAAGGCGGCGATCCGTTCCGGCGCAGCGGCGAACGCGTGCCGGGCGGAGTCGGCGTAGGCGGCTGCCGCTCCCGCCCCGCGGTGCGCTCCGCGGTACGGATCGGGCATCGGCACGGTGTGCAGCCACGACGCCGGGCGACCGCTGCCGCCGGGGCCACGGAACTTGTAGGGGCTGGCGTCGACGAGGGTCGAGGTGTGGCCGTGGTAGGCGCCGTCGGCCACCATCAGCTCGCGGCGTCCGGTCGCCGCTCGCGCCAGCCGGATCGCCAGCTCGTTGGCTTCGCTCCCCGAGTTGACGAAGAAGCAGACCTCGAGGCGGGGGTCGGCGAAGGTGGCGCACAGTCGCTCGGCGTAGTCGGTGAGCTGGGGATAGAGATAGCGGGTGTTCGTGTTGAGCTCGCCGAGCTGTCGGCGCGCCGCGGCCACCACCCGAGGGTGGCAGTGGCCGACATGGCAGACGTTGTTGACGAGGTCGAGGTAGGCGTCGCCGCGGTCGTCGATCAGGTAGGCGCCGCGCCCGCGGACGATCGAGAGGGGCGCGTCGGCGTAGGCGAGCCGCAGCGACCCGCCGATCCGTCGTCGACGGCGGCGCCGGAGGGATTCGACGTCGGTGACCACCGAAGCGGTCGCCGGCGGGTCGCACAGCCGCTCGCCCACCTGCCGGGGCCCGATCTCGAGCAGGCGAAGCAGCAGCCGGCGTACCGGCTCCTCGCTGGTGAACCACGCCGGATCGGGCGCTTCGAGGCGGCGCCGCCCGGCCGCGATCACCAGGCTGGTGGCGAGGCGGGCGAGCACCAGCGGTGCGAGCGCCTCCCGCTCCGCAGCCTCGAGCGGCAGCCGCTCGCACCACCCGTCGACCACCCGGCGGCCGGCGGCGAGCGGATCGGGCTGCTCGAGCATCGCGTAGCTGCAGGCGATCGCCAGCTCGCAGATGCGCGGATTCTCGACCGCGTCGCCGAAGTCGAGCAGGCCGACCACCCGCTCGCCGTCGATGAGCACGTTGTCGTCGTTGGCGTCGCCATGGATCACGCCGCGGGGGAGCGCGGCGAGCGTCGGC
>JBPEXA010000677.1:0-2504 GCA_052032135.1 Thermoanaerobaculia bacterium
CCGGTGAGCGGGCCGCGAGTCGCTGTCACAGAGCCGTAACACGACCGCCTCCGGGAGCGCACAGGCCTCTCGTACGGTCGGCTCGTGGGGTCGATCGTCGCGCGCTCGGATCGCCCGCCACGAGGACCGCACCCGGAACGCGAGGAGATTTCGAATGTCGATCGTTCGCTGCTGCCTGCCAGCCGTCACCGGTACCCTGGTCGCCCTGCTCGCGATGCCGGCGTCGGCCGGCGTGGTCGTCTACGAGAAGGGCGCCAAGAAGGTCGAGCTGGGTGGTCGCATCCAGTTCCAGTACCTCCACGAGAGCCCCGACGGTGGTGCGTCGGAGGACGACTTCTTCTTCCGCCGCCTGCGCCCGTACATCGCCGGCACCGTGACCGAGAACTGGTGGGGCAAGTTCCAGTTCGATCTCGGCAAGGCGGTCGACGGCGGCGAGGTCGCTGTCAAGGACGCCTACATGCAGTACGAAGGGTGGGACAACCTGACGCTGACGATCGGCAACTCGAAGACGCCGTTCTCGCGGGAGTTCCTGGCCTCGTCGAAACGGCAGCAGACGGTCGAGCGGGCGTTCGTCGGCGACCACAACTTCGGGACCCCGGATCGCCAGCTCGGCTTCAAGCTCGAAGGCCACAGCGAGAGCCGGAAGGTCACCTGGGCGGCCGCGATCGGCGCCGAGAACTTCGATCCGGACGCGAAGAAGATGGACTTCGACACGCCGGTCAACAACGCCAGTGACTGGAACGAAGGGATCGTCGTCGCCGGACGGATCGACCTCCACCCGGCCGGCTTCATGAAGTTCGACCAGGGTGACTTCGGCAGCGACGAGACGCTCTACAACTTCAGTCTCGCCGCCTTCTCGTGGTCGAACGACGACGACAACAACACCTACACCGACCCGGTGACCGGGCTGTCGACGAGCTCCTCGAAGGCCGACCTCGACAGCGCCAGCGGCTTCGAGCTTTCGGCCGGCCTTCGCGGCCACGGCGTCTCCGGCGATGCCGAGGTGCAGAGGATCTCCGCCGACACGGTCGATCCGACCTTCACCGGAGGGATGTATCGCGGTGGCTCGACCGATCTCGACAAGTTCCAGGTCGAGCTCGGCTACAACGTCAACGGCAAGGTCGAGCTCGTCGGCCGGGCGCAGAGCATGGACGCCGACAACTTCGAGACGTCGTGGGACGGCACCGAGATCGGCGTCAACTACTTCTGGAACCAGCACAAGGTCAAGGTGCAGTTCACCTTCCGGATGGACCAGAACGTCGATGGTGTCGAGGGCAACGACCAGGACACCGCCTACCTGCAGTGGCAGTTCGTCTTCTGACCGGGACGATCAGCGCTCGACGGGCGGCAGGGTGACGCGGAAGGTCGAACCTTCGCCGAGGCGGCTGTCGACCTCGATGGTGCCTCCGTGCAGCTCGACGGCATGCTTGGCGATCGCCAGGCCGAGCCCGGTACCCCCTTCGCCACGGCTCCGGCCGCGGTCGACCCGATAGAACCGCTCGAAGATCCGCCCCAGGGCGGCGCCCGGGATTCCCCGGCCGCTGTCCGAGACTTCGAGCAGCACCGAGTCGTCCCGGCTGCGCAGGGTCACGGACACCGTCCCCGCGGGACGGTTGTACTTGATCGCGTTCTCGATCAGGTTGAGGGCGAGCTCGGACAGCGCTTCTCGGTTGCCGCGCAGGCGGACCGGCTCGAGATCGAGGTCGATGACGACCTGCTTGCGCTCGGCGGCTGCCGCCAGCACGTCGGCCGCTTCGACGAGGGTGACCTCGAGGTCGACCTCCTCGTCCTCGCGCTCGCCGCCGCCGCTCTCGAGTCGTGAGAGGGAGAGGAGGTCGCCGAGCAACGCCTCCAGCCGCTCGCACTGTTGGAGGATCCGATGGACGAAGCGGCTCGCCGCTTCGGAGTCGTCGAGCGCGCCATCGTGCAGCGTCTCGGCGAAACCGCGAATCGCGGTGAGAGGGGTCTTGAGCTCGTGCGAGACGTTGGCGACGAGATCACGGCGGATCTGGCCCAGGAGCAGGAACTCCGTCGTGTCGTGGAGGACGACGACGGCTCCGCTCTTGCCGTGCAACGGCGAACAGGTGACCGCGAAGGTGCGATCGCGGGGGGTGTCGATCTGGAGCTCGAGAGTCTGGTTCTCACCGCTTTCGATCGCCCGCTCGACGACGGCGGCGATCTCCCGCTGGCCGGTGACGTCGAGGACCGAGCGCCCCTCGACCTCCCCTCGCAGCCGGAACATCCGGCGGACGGCGAGGTTGGCGGTGGTGACGTCGCCGTCGCCGTCGGTGACGAGGATGCCGTCCGCCATGCTCTCGACCACCGAGCGCAGGTGACCGCGCTCCGCCTCGGTGCTGATCACCTGCTGCTGCGCGCGCTCGGCCAGCCTGTTGATCGTTCGTGCGAAGGCGCCCGCCTCCTCGGTCGCCGGTTCCACGAGGCGTCCAGCCAGGTCTCCACGCGCCAGGCGCTCGGCGTCGTGCCGAACCCGCGCCAGCGGCTCG
>JBPEXA010000678.1:0-2707 GCA_052032135.1 Thermoanaerobaculia bacterium
CACTACGCGCGGTACCAGGCCGCGGTCGCCTGGCTGACCCTGATGATGGCGGCACTCGTCGCGCCGGCGGCCGCGGCATGGCTGACCGCGCGCCTGGCGCGAGCGCCGACGCCGGCGGTGCCGGCGACCACCGCGACAGCCTCGCCATCGGTCCCCGGGGTGCTGACCATCGGCCTGCTGGCGATCGCCGCCTCCGCGACGATGCTCACCGCCGGCTATCGGGACGCGACAGGGGGCGCGACCGCCCCTCTCTTCCTCTCCGCAGCGGCGCTGGTCGCCGTCGTCGTCGGAACGACGACCGCGGTCGTGACGTCGATCGCCGGCACCCGCTGGCGACGTCTGGCTCGACCCGTGCTCCTGGCGAGCCTCTGGATGCTCTTCGGGTGGGCGGGTCTCGAGGCGATGACCTACCGGCTGACCGGCCACCACGTGCTGGCGTACCTCTACTTCCTGCGCAACGAATCGGCGTTCGAGAACGCCGGCGGCTGGAGCGTGCTCGCGCCGATCGTCGGCTGGTGGATCGTCTCGGCCGCGCTCGCCTGGGCGCTCGAGCGCTCCGCGCGCGCCCTTCCCTTCGGCCGCCTCGATCCCGGGTGGCGCAACGCCGTCACGGCGGGGCTCGCGGTGACGGTGTCGGCGCTGGCGCTGCTACCGGCCGCGATCGTCACCGCCGGCGGCGCGGAGAGAGGGTGGAGGCTCGCCCAGGAGCGACTGCCGGTGTCGACGCCGCTCGCCCGGCGCGCGCTCGCCGGCAGCGAGAGCCGCATCGCGATGACGACGGCGATCGAGCAGGCCGGCTCGACCTGGCCGGCCTACCCGGCGTCGACGTCGCCGCCCACGGAGTCCGCGGTCGATGACCCGCTCCCCGACATCGTGCTGATCGTCCTCGAGAGCCTGCGCAGCGACGCGATCGATCCGCGCTGGATGCCGCGCGTCCATCGATGGGCGACACAGGGAGAGATCTGGCAGCGCCACTTCGCCAACGCCAACACCAGCCACCTCGGCTTCTTCGCCCTGCTGTACGGCCAGAGCCCGTTGTTCTACGACCTGGCGCTCGACGCCGGCCAACCGTCGCCGCTGATCGAGACGCTGCGCGCTCTCGGCTACGAGACGTGGCTGCTGAAAGGCTTCAACTATCGCTGGAACCGGATGGAAGAGTTCTTCCACCCGATCAACTTCGATCACATCGAGGACTTCGGGGCCGAGCCCGACGAGCGGCGCGACAGCCGGATGTACCGCTCCGCCGAGCGCATCCTCTCCACGCCGTCTCCCCGCCCGAGATGCCTCCTGCTGACGCCCACCGGCACCCACTTCGACTACGTCTCGGCCGAGGACCGGCGACCGTTCACGCCCTTCGCCGACTCGACGGCCATCTCCTTCGCTCAGCTGGCGGCGGCGGGAGACAGCCCTTCGAATCGACAGCGGTGGCTCAACCGCTACCGCAACGCGCTCTTCCACCAGGACGCGATCCTCGCCGACCTGCTGCTGATGATCGACCAGGAGCGAACGATCGTCGTGCTCACCGGCGACCATGGCGAGTCGTTCGGGGAGGACGGCACCTGGCTCCACTCCAGCCGCCTGTCGGACGCCCAGACCCGAGTGCCGTTCGTCCTCCACGCGCCGGGCCGCAAGCCGTACCGGTGGACGCTGCCGACCAGCCACCTCGACGTCGCCCCGACCCTGATCGGCCTGATCACCGGCGAGGAGCCGCGGCAGCTCCCCTTCCACGGTTCGGCGCTGACCCACCGCCCGCCTCGCGACCAGTTCCTGCAGCTGTCCTACGACCGCGACTGGGCGTCGCTGGTGCGGCCGGAGGGACGGCTGTTCCTGGCGGTCGAGGAGCGAGCGGGATTCGCCTTCTCCGGCTTTCAGGACGAGAGCGGACGCTTCCTCGCCGAGATCGACCGCTACTCACCGACGGTCTGGTCACGGGCCCTCGAAGAGGAGCTGGCCTGGCTCGCGAGGTGAGGGCCTACACCTCGTTGCGCAGCGCCAGGAAGTCGAGCAGCAGCCGCTCGCTGTCACCGTCGGAGTTCTGGTAGGCGACCTCCATCAGGATCGCCGTCTGGATGCGATCGGGCCGCAGACCGTCGATCGCGGCGCTGTCGAGGTCGACGCGCACCTTGCTCCCCCGCCCGAGAATCTTGACCGGGCGCTCGCTGCCGCCCGCGCGGACCAGCTCGACCGCGTAGGCCCGCTCGCCGACGCGGATCGTCAGGTCGAAGAACGGGGGGCGGATGCGGACCCGGCGGCCGGGGCCGATGCGATAGGCGACCGCTTGCCCGCGGCCGTCGTCGAGCGTGGCGTCACGCTCGATCTCCGCCCCCTCCACCGCGAGCCGCTCGAAGACGTCGGGGAACGGCGCTCCCTGCATGTCGAAGGCGCCGATCGAGCGCGCCGCCGGGACCAGCCGGTCACGATCGGGAAACAGCGCCGTGCAGGCGTCGCCGACCCGCTGCACCCGCCAGGCGGTGTTCTTGTAGCGATCGAGGATCCGCTTGACGTCGACCGCCCACCGCTGGCGACCCTGGATCCGCCGCACGAAGCGCTCGACCTCCGGGTGGAGAAAGGCCTGCAGCGCCCGGTAGTCGGCGCTCGACCGCTGGAAGCGGCTGCGATCGATGGCGACCAGTCGCTGACGATCGAACTCGCCGGCGACGAAGAGCTCGCCGGTGAGGTAGGAGCGAGCGCCCGGATCCTTGCGGTA
>JBPEXA010000679.1:0-12716 GCA_052032135.1 Thermoanaerobaculia bacterium
GGCGGCAGCGGCTCGACGAGATCGAGGCCCTCGTCCGCGACGCGCTCGACCGGGCGGAGGCGAGATGAGGCCTGCTCCCGAGCGGATCCGGCTGACGGGGGCGCCGGTCGACCCGCTGACGATGGAGGAGCTCCAGGAGCAGATCGCGGCGGCGATCGGCGACCGGCGTCGGCTGATCGTCGGACACCAGAACCTGCACGGCCTCTACCTGTGGCCGCGCGCAGCGGCGATGCGGCGCTTCGCCGAGCTCGCCGATCGGGTGTTCATCGACGGCATGGCGCTCGTCGCCCTGGCGAGAGGGCTCGGGCATCCGGTCACCCGCGCTCATCGGGTGACCTACGCCGACTGGATCGACCCGCTGATGGCGGTGTGTGCCCGGGAGGGGTGGCGCGTCGTCCACGTCGGCGGCCGGCCCGGCGTGGGGAAGCGGGCGGCTTCCGAGCTGCGCCGCCGGCATCCCGGGCTGTCGATCGACAGCACGCCCGGCTATCTCGATGCCGACCAGAGCCGCCGGATCGTCGATCGGATCGCCGACGATCCGCCGCAGCTGCTGCTCGTCGGCATGGGGATGCCGCGCCAGGAGGCGTGGGTGGTCGATCACGCCGACCGGCTGCCGGCGATCGTCGTTCTCACCTGCGGAGCGTGCATGGACTACGTGGCGGGGGCGATCGCCACCCCGCCGCGATGGCTCGGGCGGTGGGGGCTGGAGTGGCTCTACCGGCTGGCGAGCGAGCCACGGAGGCTGGCGGCGCGCTATCTCTGGGAGCCATGGCCGGTGCTGGTGCGCTATGTGCGACGGTGGCGCCGGGAGCGCCGCCGCTGAGCGAGGTTCGCCGCCGGGTTCGATCGTCACGCCGGCAGCGGGTCGCCTCGACCGTGTCGGCTCGACCGTGTCGGCTCGACCGTGTCGCCCGGCGGTGTCGCCCGGCGGTGTCGCCTGAGCGGTGTCGCCTGGGCGGTGTCGCCTGGGCGGTGTCGCCTGGACCGGGCTCGACGAAACCACTAACCTCGGCGCGGGGATCCCGATGTCCGAGCTCGCCGTAGAAGGGCGTTCGACCGTCGCGTCGACGGTGACGACCGACCTCGATCTCGGCCGCCGCCAGGGCGCGCGCACGCTCAGAGTGGTGGCGTTGATCGCCGTCGACGGGGCGGCGATCGTCGCCGCGGGGGCGATCGCCTACCTGCTGTGGGCGCTGCCCGTCCACGGCCAGCGCCCCGACCTCTACCTCCAGCTGCTGCCGCTGGTGCCGGCGTTCTTCCTCGCCAACGCCTTCTGGGGGCTCTATCCCGGCTTCGGCATCGGCGCCGTCGAGACGCTGCGCCGCCTGAGCCTCAGCGCCAGCTCGATCTATCTCGCGCTGGCGGCGATCACCTTCGCCTTGAAGCTCGAGCCGATCTACTCGCGGATGACGTTCGCCCTCGCCTGGCTGCTGACGCTGGTGCTGCTGCCGATGTTCCGCCTGGCGCTGCTGACCGCCATGCAGGGGCGCCGCTGGTGGGGAGAGCCGTGCGTGGTCGCCGGCAGCGGGGAGCTGACGCGCCGGACGCTCGACGCGCTGCACGACGCTCGGTCGCTCGGCTACCGGCCGGTCATGGTGCTCGGCGACGGGTCGGTCGACGGCGATCCGTCGGGGCTCCCGAGCCTCGACGACGCGGCGCTCCTCCCCGAGCTGGCGGCGAGCGGCATCCGGGTGCTGCTGATCGCCGATCCCGACCTCGCCCGCGACCAGGAGGCGATCGACGCGCTGCGCCACGACTTCCGGCACGTCATCGTCGTCCACGACCACCGCTCGCTGCCGGTCGACGGCCTCGAGGTGCGCAATCTCGGCGCCGTCGTCGGGGTCGAGTTCGTCAATCAGCTGCGGCTGCGCCGCAACCGGTTCCTCAAGCGGTCGCTCGACCTGCTCCTCGGTGGCGCGCTGCTGGTGGCGACGATCCCGCTGCTGGCGATCGCCGCCCTGGCGCTGGCGCTCACCAGCCGCGGCCCGCTCTTCTACCGCCAGGAGCGCGAAGGCCTGTACGGGCGGCGCTTCCGGCTGGTGAAGCTGCGCACCATGCATCCCGACGCCGAGGAGCGCCTCGAGCGCCATCTCGCCGCCGACCCGATCGCCTCCGAGCAGTGGCGCCGGCGCCGCAAGCTCGCCGACGATCCCCGCGTCGTCCCCGTCGGCCGCTGGTTGCGGCGCTTCAGCCTCGACGAGCTGCCCCAGCTGTGGCACGTCGTCCGCGGCCAGATGAGCCTGGTCGGTCCCCGTCCGTTCCCCGAGTACCACCTCGAGAGCTTCTCGCCCCGCTTCCGCGAGCTGCGGCGTCGGGTGCGGCCCGGCCTCACCGGCCTCTGGCAGGTGATGATCCGCTCCGACGGGGGGATCGAGGAGCAGCAGGCCTACGACGCCTACTACATCCGCAACTGGTCGTTGTGGCTCGACCTCTACGTCCTCGGTCGCACCCTGGCGGCCGTGGTGCGGGGTCGCGGCGCCTACTGACGCCGCGGGCGCCCTCGGAGCGGCTCGCCGAGGCCCTTTTTCTTATAAGAATCGACTAAGAAACGGGGTTGACAGGGACCGCCGACGTCCGTATATTTGTTAGCGCTCGTCGGAGAGGAGTGCTAACAACGGCGGGCCACAGAGACGCAAGTTCCTGAATCGACAGGGCTTTCCGCTTCAACAACCCCGATAGGGAGGAGTCAGAACAGTGAACGTTCGACCGTTGCACGACCGCGTGCTCGTCAAGCGCCTCGAGGTCGAGGAAGAGGTCCGGGGCGGCATCATCATCCCCGACACCGCCAAGGAGAAGCCGCAGGAGGCCGAGGTCGTCGCCGTCGGCCCCGGCAAGCTGCAGGACGAAGGTGGCCGGCAGCCGATGGACGTCAAGGATGGCGACCGCGTGCTGATCGGAAAGTACTCCGGCAGCGACATCAAGATCGATGGTGAGAACTACGTGATCCTGCGCGAGGACGAGATCCTCGCGGTGGTCGGCTGAGCCGGCGCGGATCCGTTCCCAGAAAACCAGGAGGCAGACAGACATCATGGCTGCAAAGCAGATTACCTACGCCGAGGAGGCGCGCAGCGCCATCCTGCGCGGCGTCAACAAGCTGGCCAACGCGGTGAAGGTGACCCTCGGTCCCAAGGGCCGCAACGTGGTCATCGAGAAGAAGTTCGGTTCGCCGACCATCACCAAGGACGGTGTGACGGTGGCCAAGGAGATCGAGCTCTCCGACGGGCTCGAGAACATGGGCGCGCAGATGGTGCGCGAGGTCGCTTCGAAGACCTCGGACGTCGCCGGTGACGGCACCACCACCGCGACCGTCCTCGCCCAGGCGATCTTCCGCGAGGGTTCGAAGAACGTCACCGCCGGCGCCAACCCGATGGAGCTCAAGCGGGGCATCGACCTCGCGGTCGGAGCGGCCGTCAAGGAGATCGACGGCATGTCGAAGCCGGTGTCGGGCGAGGAGATCGCCCACGTCGGCACCATCTCCGCCAACAACGACTCCGAGATCGGCGGCATCATCGCCGAGGCGATGGAGAAGGTCGGCAAGGACGGCGTGATCACGGTGGAGGAGGCGAAGAGCCTCGACACCAACCTCGAGGTGGTCGAGGGGATGCAGTTCGACCGCGGCTACCTCTCCCCCTACTTCGTCACCGACGCCGAGCGGATGGAGGCGGTGCTCGAGGACGTCAGCATCCTGCTCCACGAGAAGAAGATCTCTTCGATGAAGGACCTGCTGCCGATTCTCGAGCAGGTCGCCAAGCAGGGGACGCCGTTCCTGATCATCGCCGAGGACGTCGAGGGCGAGGCGCTGGCCACCATGGTGGTCAACAAGCTGCGCGGCACCCTGCACGTGGCCGCCGTCAAGGCGCCCGGCTTCGGCGATCGTCGCAAGGCGATGCTCGAGGACATCGCGATCCTCACCGGTGGCCGGGTGATCACCGAGGACCTCGGCATCAAGCTCGAGAACGTCCAGTGGCAGGATCTCGGTCAGGCGAAGAAGGTCGTCATCACCAAGGACGACACGACCATCGTCACCGACACCGACGACTCGTCGCGCCGTGAGGCGATCGCCGGCCGGGTGAAGCAGATCCGGCAGCAGATCGCCGATTCGACCTCCGACTACGACCGCGAGAAGCTCGAGGAGCGCCTCGCCAAGCTGGTCGGCGGCGTCGCGGTGATCCGCGTCGGCGCGGCGACCGAGACCGAGATGAAGGAGAAGAAGGCTCGGGTCGAGGACGCCATGCACGCCACCAAGGCGGCGGTCGAGGAGGGCATCGTCCCCGGCGGCGGCACCACGCTGCTGCGGGCGATCTCCGCGGTCGAGGCGGTCGAGGCCGAAGGCGACGTCGCCGTCGGCGTCCAGATCGTCCGTCGCGCGCTCGAGGAGCCGACCCGTCAGATCGCCAACAACGCCGGGCTCGAGGGCTCGGTGGTGGTCAAGGAGGCGATGGACACCGAGGGTGCGATCGGCTTCAACGCGGCCACCGGCGAGTTCGAGGATCTGATCAAGGCCGGGGTCATCGATCCCGCCAAGGTCACCAAGACGGCGCTGCTCAACGCCGCGTCGATCGCCGGTCTCATGCTGACCACCGAGGCGCTCGTCTCCGAGATCAAGGAGGAGAAGGAAGAGCACGGCCACGGCGGTGGCATGGGCGACATGGGCGGCATGGGCGGCATGGGCGGATTCTGATCCGACCGCGCATCGAGCTCCATCCGACGGCCGACCGGGAGACCGGTCGGCCGTTTTCTCGTTCAGCCGTTGCCGCCGCTCCGCGACGCCGCCCACAGCCGACGGGCCTCGGCGGGTCCGGGCAGGCGCAGCGCGATCACCAGAGCGAGGTAGAGCAGCGGTCCGACGATCGCCTGCGCGGCGAGGCGAGCGACGAGAGGTAGGTCGACCGCGGCGAGACCCCTCACCACGGCGGCGGCGACGACGCCGCAGGCGAGGTAGGGGAGCCACGAGCCGAGCAGCGAGCGGCGGTCGACGCCGACCCGTCGTGAGGCGAGGCCGGCGCTCCACCACCAGCCGAGCCAGGCGGCGACGACCTGACCGACGATCATCGCCGTGATGCCGAAGGCGACGGTGGCGGCGAGCGCCAGCAGCTCGGCGACCCGCCGCCGCAGCTCGAGGCGGAAGAAGCCGTCCGCGTCGCCGAGGGCGGTGATCAGGTTGACGTTGAGCGCCAGCAGCGGGAGCGAAGCGCCGGCGAGGCAGAGTAGGCTCAGATAGGGCGCCGCGGGGAGCCATTTGGAGGTGAGGACGACCTCGATCACCGTCGGTGACGCGGCCGCCAGCCACAGCATCCCGGGCAGGTAGGCGAAGCCGACCAGCCGCGCCCCCTGGAGCAGCGCCCGCCCCAGCTTCTCCCGATCGCGCTGGGCGGTCGAGAAGACCGGCATCAGGACGTGGTTGAGCACCCGCGTGAACGGCATCGACGGGATCGACTGGTACTTGCGCGCCTGGTGGTAGTAGCCGAGCTCCGCCGGCGGATAGCTCTTGCCGATCACCACCAGGTAGAGGTTGCGCACCGTCTTCTCGAGCAGGGCGGCTCCCAGAATGCGCGAGCCGAAGGGGAGCAGCCGCCGCAGCGGCTCGAGGCGCAGGCCGGCCCGTGGTCGCCAGCCGCTGCGCGCCCACAGCAGGGTGGTGCGCACGACGGATTGAGAGAGGATCTGTCCGACGAGTGCCCACGCGCCGAAGCCGCGCAGCGCCATCGTGACGCCGACCACGCCGCCGACGAGCGTCGCCGGCAGCCGCGCGAAGGTCTGCGACCGGAAGTCGATCCGTCGACTGAGCACGACGCCGTGGACGGTGCCGAGAGCGTCGAAGACGACGCGCAGGGCGAGGACCGCCAGCATCGACCGCAGCAGCGGCTGGTCGTAGAAGGCGGCGACGGCTCCGCCCGCGAGGGCCATCGTCGCGGCCAGCGCCACCGCGGCGCAGAGGTTGAAGAAGAAGACCGCGGCGAGGTCGCGCTCGCTGACCTGTTCCTGCTGGATGAGCGCCGAGGTGAAGCCGGCGTCGGCGAACGAGCGCCCGAGCTCGAGGAAGATCGCCAGCATGGCGATGAGGGCGAAATCGGCGGGGAAGAGGAGGCGGGCGAGGACGATCTGCACCAGCAGACCGACGACGGTCTGGCCGATCTTCTCCGCCCCGGACCAGCCGAGGGCGGCGATCGTCTGGCGCTGCAGCGACACCGAGGTCAGTCGGTCGCGGCGTGCTGCTGTCGGAACCAGGCGGCGGTGCGGGCGACCCCGTCGGCGAGCGAGATCGGCTCCGGTAGCGCGAGGTCGCGTCGGGCGGCGGAGGCGTCGATCACCGAGCGCCGCTGCTCGCCCGGCTTGGCGGGTCCGTGGTCGGGCGCCGCATCGGAGCCGACCGCCGAGGCGAGCTCGCGATGCAGCGCCACGACGTCGGTCTCGATGCCGGTGCCGACGTTGTAGACGTGGAAGCCGGTGCGGTCGATCGCCGCCAGGTTGGCGCGCACGACGTCCGAGACGTGGACATAGTCGCGCGTCTGCAGCCCGTCGCCGTGGATGGTGCACGGCTCGCCGTCGAGCAGGCGGCTGAGGAAGATCGCGACCACCCCCGCCTCGCCGTGCGGGTTCTGGCGTTCACCGTAGACGTTGGCGTACCGCAGGCAGGTCACGTCGAGGCCGTGCTCGACGTGGAAGTAGTAGAGGTAGCGCTCGCCCGCGAGCTTGCTCACGCCGTAGGGGGAGACCGGGCGCATCGGGTGGGATTCGTCGGCGGGGAAGTGGTCCTGCTCACCGTAGATCGCCCCCCCGGTCGATGCGAACAGCACCTGCCGCACCCCTCCACGGACGGCGCCGCCCGCCAGATTGAGGGTGCCGAGCACGTTGACGTCGGCGTCGTAGGCGGGATCCTCGGTCGAGCGTCGCACGTCCATCTGGGCGGCGTGGTGGATCAGCAGATCGACGTCGCCGCCGCTCAGCAGCTCGCCGGCTGCGGGATCGCGGATGTCGAGCTCGTGGAGCTCGGCGCCCGCCGGCACGTTCTCGCGGCGGCCGGTCGACAGGTCGTCGATCACCGCCACCCGGTGCCCCGCCGCGAGCAGAGCGTCGCAGACGTGAGAGCCGATGAAACCGGCACCCCCGGTGACCACCACCGATCTCGATCGTGCGCTCACGCCATCACCTCGGGCGGGAGACTACTCGACCCGCCTGCAAAGCTCTAGCTTCGGTCGCCGGCGGTGGTGGCCGAGCGGAGCCGGCGGTAGTGCTGGAGGCAGCGGGCGAGGCCGGCGGCCAGCTCGACCCGCGGGCGGTAGCCGAGGATCGCCTCGGCGCGGTGGAGATCGGCGGCGGAGTGACGGACGTCCCCCGGGCGCGGGGGACCGTGCTGCGGCTCGACCGATGCCCCGCAGAGGTCGAGGATGCGGCGGGCGAGCTCGTTGACGGTCGCCCGCTGACCGCCGGCGACGTTGACGGCGACCGCCGGTGCGTCGAGCGGCACACGGGCCGCCAGCAGGTTGGCCTCGACGGCGTCGTCGACGGCGGTGAAATCGCGGCTCTGCTCGCCGTCGCCGTGGATCGTCGGCGGGGTGCCGGCGAGGGCGGCGTCGAAGAAGCGGGGGATGACCGCGGCGTAGGGACCGTCCGGTCGCTGCCGAGGCCCGTAGACGTTGAAGTAGCGCAGCCCGATGCACTCCAGCCCGTAACAGCGCGCGAAGGTGGCCGCCAGCTGCTCGCCGACCGCCTTCGACAACGCGTACGGGGAGAGCGGTCGCCCTTCGCTCCCTTCCCGCTTGGGCAGCGCCTCGCTGTCGCCGTAGACGCTCGACGACGAGGCGTAGATCACCCGTCGCACGCCGGCGTCGCGGGCGGCCGCCAGCAGCCGGGCGGTGCCGGTGACGTTGACGTCGATCGACGTCGCCGGGTCCTCGATCGATCGCGGCACCGACCCCAGCGCCGCCTGATGGAAGACCAGCTCGCACGCCGCCACCGCCTTCCCGCAGGCGACCGGATCCCGGAGGTCGGCGACCTGCAGATCGACCGCGTCGCGGACCGCTTCGAGGTTGGCCTCGCGGCCGCTGCTGAGGTCGTCGAGGACGCGCACCGAGGCGCCCCGCTCGACCAGCGCGGCGACCAGGTGCGAGCCGATGAAGCCCGCCCCCCCGGTGACCAGCACCCGTCTCCCGGCGAAGGTGTCGCTCAGTTGAGGACCTCCTCGTCGGCTCGACGGTCGCTCCGCTCGGGAAGGGCGGGGGCGGTCGCTGCCCACGCCGCCTCCGGCAGGATCGCCGCGAGCCGCGCACGGATCTCCGCGTCGTCCTCCGCGGCACCGGCTGCGATCAGCGCGTCGAGTGCCTCGCGGAAGGCGACCGGCGGCGCCTGCACTCGCCCGACGAGGATCTTCGGATGGCCGGTCGGCGCGATCCTCTCGCCGGTCAGCTCGAGCTCCTCGCTCAGCTTCTCACCCGGTCGCAAGCCGGTGAACTCGATCCGGACGTCGTCGTAAGGGCGGTAGCCGGAGAGCGTGATCATGTCCTCGGCGAGCTCGAGAATGCGGATCGGGCGCCCCATGTCGAGGATCAGCACGTCGCCGCTGCCGCCGATGGCGGCCCCCTGGAGCACCAGCTGCGACGCTTCGGGGATGGTCATGAAGTAGCGGACCGCATCACGGTGGGTGACGGTCACCGGGCCGCCGGCCTCGATCTGGCGGCGGAAGATCGGCACCACCGAGCCGGCCGATCCCATGACGTTGCCGAAGCGCACGGCGACGAAGCGGGTGGCGGGGTGGCGCGAGGCGAGGTCCTGGCAGATGAGCTCGGCGACCCGTTTCGACGCGCCCATGATCGAGCTCGGGCGCACCGCCTTGTCGGTCGAGATGAGGACGAACGCCTCGATCCCGCACTCCCCCGAGAGCTGCCCGAGATCGAGCGTCCCGCCGACGTTGTTCTTGACCGCCTCCCCGGGGTTGGCCTCCATCATCGGCACGTGCTTGTGAGCGGCGGCGTGGAAGACGACCTCGGGGTGCCAGCGCCGGACGATCGTCTCCATGCGGGCGCGGTCGGTGATGTCGGCGACCAGCGGCAGCTGATCGAGCTCCGGGAACGACTGCTCGAGCTCGCGGTGGATCTCGAACAAGGCCCCCTCCGCCTGCTCGAGCAGCAGCAGGCGTCGCGGCCGGTAGCGCGCCACCTGCCGGCAGAGCTCGGCGCCGATCGAGCCACCGGCGCCGGTGACCAGGACGGTGCGGTCGCGCAGCAGGCTGCCGACCTGTCGATCGTCGAGCTCGATCGGCTGGCGGCCGAGCAGATCTTCGATCTGGACGTCTCGAAAGCGGCTGATCGACACCTTGCCTTCGAGGATCTCGTAGAGGCCCGGGATGATGCGGGTGTGGAGTCCCGCCTGCTCGCACGCCTTGACGATGGCGCGGATCGTCGAGGCGTTGGCGTTGGCGATGGTGATGATCGCGTGCTCGACGCCGAGCTCGGACGCCAGCTCGGCGAGCCGGTCGGTGCCGCCGAGGACGCGCTTGCCGTGAATGGTCGTCCCCTGTTTGCGGGGGTCGTCGTCGACGAAGCCGACCACCTCGAACCCGGTGTCGCCGCGGCCGATGATCTCGCGGATGACCGCCACCCCCGCCTGTCCGGCGCCGACCAGCAGCACCGGCACGCTGTCGCGACGATCGCGGGCGCGCCGCTGCCGCTCCCACCGCTCGTAGATCGATCGCCGCAGGATGCGGATCGCGAGCAGCCCGCCGAAGGCGAAGATGGCGTCGAGGAGGATGATCGACAGCGGGATGCGGAGCGCCTCGAAGCGCTCCGGCAGACCGAACCGCAGCGCCAGCGCCGGCAGCATCGCCAGCAGCGAGGCGCGGGCGAACACCCACACTTCCGCCATCCCGACGTAGCGCCAGACGAAGCGATAGATCCCGCTCGAGACGATGACCAGGAACTGGATGAGCAGCACCGTCGGTGCCTGGGCGATCGCGCGGTTGACGTACTCGGGCGGAATCCGGAAGTCGAACCGCAGCAGGTAGGCGAGGAAGAAAGCGCCCAGCAGCACCGCGAGATCGAGGGCGTACTGCACCTCCCGACGGAGGTGGCGAACCCAGAACGGGGTCGGGGTCGGCGGGTCGGACGCGGGCTTCATCGCTTGACTTTCGGGGTGCCGAGATCTCGCCACTTGCGGGCGGCCAGCGACAGCAGACGCCGCTGCCGCCAGGCGTCGCGCAACCTGCGCCTCCGGTGCCGCCACTCGAGACCGGCACGGTATCGGGAGTCGGTGGCATGCGCAATCAAGTGCGCCAGCAACTGGTGGGCGCTCGTTCCCTCCGACGGCATCCCCCCCCGATCGAGGAGGTCGACGAGGTCGAACGCGCCGTCGGCTTCGTCGGCGCTCAGCGACGCCGCGAGCAGCGCGGTGACCTCCGATCGCACGGCCGCGCGGTCGGCCGAAGGCGCGAGGACGTCGGCGAGGTCGGCGATCGAGCGCAGCAGCGGGAACGGCTGGGGGGCGAACGCGTGCTGGTCGATGCCGTGGGCGACCAGGTGCGCCGCCAGCGGTGCCGCTGCCGGAACCGCGACGCCGTCCCGGCCGCGACCGGCGTCGATCGCCACCGCGGAGGCGTCGAGCCAGCGGCCGTTGGGGGCGGCGACCCCCCGCAGCCGATCGTGGAGGTCGACCTTCCCCCACCCGGGCGCCTCGAGCGTCGGCAGATGATGCTCGTTGCGGGGATCGCCGGAGGGCCGGAACCCGGCCTCCCGTAGCGCACGGTGCAACCGCGGAGCCCCGTCGGTGGGAGCGAGCAGGTCGAGATCCCCGAGGTGACGGCTGCCGGCGGCGGCGTAGCCGCCGAGGTGGAGCGCCATCCCCTTGAGGGCGATGACGGGAACGTCGACGGCTCGCGCGACCGCGCCGACCTCGGCCGCCACGCCCTCGTAGGCGAGCGCGTGGGCCAGCGCCGTCTCCGCCGCCTGTCGAGCGACACCGGCCAGCGGCCCGAGCTCGGCCTCGAGGCGCTCCGCGCCGGTACGGGCGGCGATCCGTGCCCCGAGCCCGGTGGCGGCAGCCAGGTTCCAGGCGCGATCGACCTCGTCGAGGGGCGGCGCGGGACCGTCGGGCGGGCCGAACCCGCGCGCCAGCAGCCAGAGGAGCTCGGGGGTCGACGGCAGGGGTGGCGGAGCGAAGCGCATCGGCCGACCCCTAGCTGCCGAGGCAGAGGCGGTGGACGACCTCGATGACGCGCTCCCGATCGGCGTCCGAGAGATCGGAGCCGCTCGGCAGGCAGAGCCCCTCCCGGAAGAGCCGCTCCGAGACCGCGCCGCCGGCAACCGGCGCCTGCTGAAACAACGGCTGGAGGTGCATCGGCTTCCACACCGGTCGCGATTCGACGTCGATCGCCTCGAGCGCCGATCGGACCGCCTCGCGATCGCTGCCGAACCGGTCCGGGTCGATCGTCAGGCAGGTGAGCCAACGCGTCGAGCGGCCGTGGTCGGGCTCGGGCATGAACTCGATCCCGGGCAGCTCGCCGAGCGCCCGTCGGTAGAGATCGAAGTTGCGGCGGCGCGCCGCGATGCGGTCGCCGAGCCGCCGGAGCTGTCCGCGACCGACCGCCGCGAGCAGATTCGACAGCCGGTAGTTGTAGCCGAGCGTCGAATGCTCGTAGTGCACCTCCGGATCCCGCGCCTGGCTCGCCAGCCGGCGGGCCTCCTCGATCGCGGCGCGATCGTTGGACACGAGCATGCCGCCACCGGAGGTGGTGATGATCTTGTTGCCGTTGAAGGAGAACGCTCCGAATCGTCCGAAGCGGCCGACCGGACGCCCGCGATAGGTCGCTCCCAGCGCTTCGGCGGCGTCCTCGATCACCGGCACGCCGTGGCGGTCGCACGCCGCGAGGATCGGATCGTGATCGGCGCTCTGGCCGTAGAGATCGACCACGATCACGGCGGCCGGCGGGCGGCCGTCCCGCACCAGTTTCTCGAGCACCTCCGCGGTCAGCGCCGGATCGATGCACCAGCTCTCCGGCTCGCAGTCGACGAAGTACGGCGTGGCGCCGAGGTAGAGGACAGGAAAGGCGCTCGCCGCGAAGGTGAGGTCGGAGCAGAGCACGGTGTCGTCGCGGCCGACGCCGAGCAGGACGAGCGCGAGATGGATCGCCGCCGTGCCCGATGCGAGAGCGGCGGCGTGCGGCACCTCGACGGCGGCGGCGAACTCCTCCTCGAAGGCGTCGACGTGCGGCCCGAGGGGGGCGATCCAGTTGCTGTCGAGGGCGTCCTCGATGAGCGCCCGCTCGTCGTCGCCGAGGTGGGGGGGCGACAGATAGACCCGGCTCACGCCCCCTCCACCCGGGCGCGGGCCGGGACCCCGACGACCGTCGTCTCCGCCTCGACGTCGGCGGTCACTACCGCTCCGGCGCCGACGACGGCGTGGTCGCCGATGGTGCGGTACTGGAGAACCTGCGCCCCGGAGCCGATCATCGCCTGGCGGCCGACGGTCACCCCGCCGGCGACGTTGGCCCCGGGGTGGACGACCGCCGCGCGACCGATCCGGGTCTCGTGGCCGACGGTGGCGCCCATGTTGATCAGCGCGAAGGGGCCGACCTCGACGCCGGTGCTGACGACCGCTCCGGGGGCGACGAACGAACCGTCGTCGAGCCGCGCGTCGGCGGCGACGTGGCTCCATGGATGGACGATCGCCGGGCGGTCGAGGTCGGGATAGCGGGTCTCCAGCACCGCGCCGACCGTCGCTCGCGC
>JBPEXA010000068.1:0-7162 GCA_052032135.1 Thermoanaerobaculia bacterium
GGGTGCGGAGCACGAACTCGTCGTCGTCTCCGAGTCCCATGAACGGCGCGGCGCCGATCGGCGTCGGCGGCGGCATCGAGCTGGTGCGCCAGAGGATCTCCCCGGCCCGCCAGACGAAGCCGTCGCCCTGATCGCCGTCGTCGAGCGTGCCGGTGAACGCCAGCCGTCCCCGCCCGTCGGTGACCGGCAGCCCGAGGGTGGCGACCGGCAGGCCGTCGGCGCCGACGAGCGTCTCACCCTGGATCGCCACCAGTCGGATGCCGGGAGGCGCCGCTGCAGCGGTCGGGAGGGCGGCGATCAGAGCGACCGCTAGCAGCCCGCCGACGGTCGATGGCCGCACGCCCATGGCGCCGGCGATGCTAGCACCGGGTCACTCCTCCGCTGGCGCTGCCGCGTCGGTCTCCGGCGGCGGACAGTCGGGCAGCGGCAGCGAGAGGATCGCTTCGTGCATCGGCTCCCCCGGGCGCTCGAGCTCGACGGCGACGAAGAGGTGCGTCGGCGTGCTCCCCTGCAGCGGATGGCCGTGGCCGATGTCGCTCAACCGCTCCACCCGCGCGTCCTCGCGACCATCGAGATCGAGATCGATGCCGGTGCGGGTCTCGAGCACGACGGTCGCGGTGTCGGGGCGGGACGGGTCGCAGAAGGCGACGACGATCTCCTCTCCGACGCCTCCCACCGACCAGAGGAGGAAGGAGCGACGGTGGTCGAGGGCGACCGCGAGCGGTCGCGCCGGTGGGCGCAACGGGAAGCCGGCGAGCTCGCGACCTTCGTGAGCGACCACCGCACCGTTGTAGACCGTCACCAGGTCGCCGTCGACGCCGGCGTCGGTGTCGGCGTTGGCCAGCCAGTTGCCGGCGTCGTCGATCGCCACCTGGAAGAAGCGCTCCCAGCGGGAGCCGGCGACGGCGGGCTCGCGCTGCACCATCACCAGCCGGTCGTCGGCCAGCACCGCCTGCCGCGCTCCTCTCTCCGGCGCGGTGACGTTGACGACGTGGATCCGATGCTCCCCCGACGGCGAGAGGTCCCAGTGCAGCTCGAGCCCCCCCCGCTTCGAGATCGACAGGTCACCGAGCGGGTCGCCGGTCCTCAGCACCGGCTCGATCGTCTCGGACCCCGCGGCGTGGCGGTAGAGGACGCGGCTGCGGCCGCGGCGCTTGCCAGGGCCGTGGCGGACCTCCGAGATCCAGTAGCCGTCGCCGTCGGCGTCCATCTGCGGGCGGCGGAAGAAGACGGCGGTCGTGCCGGTGTCGAAGCCCGGCGCCGGATCCCCCTTGCGCAGCAGCTCGCCGACCTCGGTCCACACCCCCTCCTCGCCGTCGATCTGGGCGCGGACGAGATAGCGCTCGCCGCGGATCGCCAGCTGCGGAGCGACACCGCTCAGCCGTCGCGCCGCCTCCTCGCCCGCCCGCCACAGCAGCCGACCGTCGCTCCAGACGAAGCTCTCTCCCGCCTCGTCGGCGTCGCCGGGCGCCAGCACGCCGGTGAACGCGAGCCGGCCGCCGTCGTGGGTGATCGGCAGGCCGAGCGCGGCGACCGTGGGGGTCGGCACCCCGGGAAGGGGGTGGCCGACCTCCGCGACCACCGCGATGCGATCGGACGGCGGTCGCCACGGCGCCGCCGTGGCGCTCTCGGGACCTCGAGCCGGCCGCGGCATTGAGGAGGGTGGCTGCGAGGTGGCGCAGCCGAGCAGCGCGGCGGCGAGCGGCAGGACGATCGAGAGGGCTCGCATCATCGACGGGCGGACGCGGCGACGGCGCTGAAGGCGCCGATCACGGTGAGTGGCAGCAGCTGCAGCAACAGTCGGTCGAGAGACGATTCGAGGTGCCAGAGGGGATCGTGGACGGTGCCGAGATAGATGCCGAACCAGGTGCCCCACGCTCCGAGCAGCGCGAACCCGAGGAAGGTCATCGGCGGGCGCCGGCGCCACGCCCGCCAGCCGAGGATCGCTGCGACCAGCGTCGCCGCCCAGGTCAGCCCCCATTCGGCGTGGCCGGCCGGAGAGAGCTCGCCGAAGAAGGCGCGGGCGACCACCGACCACCGCTCGGGATCCAGGGCGCGGCCGATGGCGCCGCTGGCGAACATGGAGATCTCGTCCTTCGGCGCCCACAGCGCCTTGAAGGCGACCAGCGAGAGGACGCCCGGCAGGGCACCGAGCGCCACCGGCGCGACCGCTGGGCGAGCGGCGCTCGGCAGGCGAGCCCGCGCCGCCAGCCACGCCGCGGCGAGCAGCGCGCCGAGCAGCACGCCCTCGTTCTTGGTCCACGGCAGCAGTCCGAGCGAGAACCCGGCGAGCCAGGCGGGCCACCAGTGGCGACGGGAGTCGGAGAGCTGGAGGGCGAGGCCGACGCCGGTGATCGCCAGCAGGTAGGCGAGCGGGACGTCGGCGCACTGTCCGAACCCCCATCGCTGGGTGGTCGGCGTCGACAGCACGATCGCCGCACCCCAGGCGGCCGACGACCCGCCGCCGAGCAGCCGGATCCCCGCCCACACGGCCGCCGTCACGCCGGCGGTGAAGACGACCCCCTGCACCGCGGGGAGCACGACGCCGTCACCGCCCATCAGCGCGAACTGGCCGGCGAGGCCGGCCGGCAGCAGCAGCGGGTAGCTCGGATGGCCGTAGCGGAGCTGAGCGAAGATCGGCTCCAGCGACTCCTCGGCGCGGAACAACAGTAACGCGCGGACGTTCCAGATCGCCTTGGCGTCGAACTGCCCGAGCGGATCGTCGAAGTGGTAGCGCACGAAGGTGACGGCGGCGACGGCGAGGGCCGCGCCGAGCGCGACGCGAGCCGCGAGCGTGGCAGGCGGGCCGGTCGCATCGGGCGCCGGGGCGAGGGATCGGCGACGCCAGCCGGCTGCCACCGCCGCCAGCGCGAGACCGGCGAAGAGCGGCAGGAAGCCGGCGACCGCGCCCCCTCCGAGGCGCCAGTAGAAATAGGCCAAGGAGACGAAGCCGAAACCGACCGCCGGAGCGATCGCGATGGTGGCCGCCCATGGCGCCGCCGGCGCCATCGCCGCGCGGGCGAGCACCCCTCCGAGCAGCAGCACGGCTGCCGGCAGCAGGATCTCGATCATCGAGCGTCCCGCACCAGCGCGAGGCCGGGGCCGAGTTTGTCGATCGTCACCGGGATCCCGCCCTCGGCCGCCCGTCGCCGGACCGTTTGCAGCGCCGCCGCGAGGTCTCGCTGCCGGCGGTAGTCGATGATCAACGGGTGCCGGAAGGAGGTGGTCTCGAGGGTCCGATCGAGGCTGCGGTGGAGGTGGAGGGTGACCGGCGTCAGGACGTACTGCGCGCGGAAGAAGCGGTACTTGCCGCGGATGTCGGGGTCGTTGAGGTAGACGGCGCTACCGGCGGCCGCGAGGGGACGGCGCAGCGGCTCGTAGCGCTCGAGCCAGTGGACGCGTCGCGGCCGCTCCCGGGGCGCCGGAGCGTGCCGCACGCTCTGCACCACCCCCCAGGCGACGATCAGTGCGAGCAGCGCGGTCGCCGCTAGGCGGCGCCGGCCGGGGCGCGGGTCGGAGCGCTGCGCCGATGCGGTGCGGCTCAATTGAGGTACCCCAGCGCTTCGAGCTGCTGCTCGAGCTCGCCGCCGGCCTCGGCGTCGTCGCCGACCGGGGCGGGGCCGTGCCAGCTGGCGTCGAGGACCGTGGCGCCGTCAGCGCCGACGACGAGTCGGTCGCCGTCGAGGGCGACCCGCAGCGGCAGCCCCTGCTCGCCGAGGGCGACCCGCACCGTGGCGCCGCCGTCCTCTTCGATGCGGGCGACGACGCGCGGCCCCGTCGCCCCCTCCAGCACCAGGACCGCGTCGTCTCCCGGGAGGAGCGTGATGGCGACCTGGCGGTCCCGCCACTCGAGCCGATCGCCGCCGAGGGTGGCGCTCTTGGTGCGGACCGGATGGACGTCGCTGCCGGAGAAGAGGAAGCGCAGCGTCCCGGCGGTCGGATTGGCCATTCGCAGCCTCACCCCGGCGCCGTCGGCGAGCTTGCGCAAGGCGCGCCGGCGCAGCTCGGGCGTGCGGGGATGATCGGCGGCGAGGTCGTCACTCTCGTCGGGGTCGCGCCGCAGGTCGTAGAGCCGCTCGTCGCCCAGCAGCGCGCTGCTGGCGGAGTTGTTGAGCATGTACTTCAGGCCGCCGTCGGTGCGCAGGGCGATGCCGCGGCGGGAGAAGCTGGCGTAGGTCCAGGCGTCGCGGGGCTCGGCCGCGGTCTCTCCGAGGGCGAGGGGCAGCAGCGAGCGTCCGTCGAGGTCCGGCGCCGGCGACTCGCCGGCCAGGTCCAGCAGGGTGGGGTGCAGATCGACGACGCCGACCTGGGTGGCGATCCGCTGCCCGCCGGCGCGTCCCGCCGGCAGCTCGAGGACGAGCGGCACGCGGGCGTTGAAGTCCTCGAGGTAGAGGTGGCTCGCGTACCCCTTCTCCCCCAGCGCCTCGCCGTGATCCGAGGTCACCACCGTCGCCGTGCGGGCCGCAAGCCGCTCTTCACCGAGGCGCGCGAGCAGCCGACCGATCTCCTGATCGGCATGGGCGACGCCGCTGTCGTAGGCGGCGACCAGCATCGGCAGCGCTTCCGGCTCGAGCCGGCGCGACGGTTGCGCGCCGCCCTTGCGGGCCGGCCACTTCTCGAGCAGCGTGTCGGGATCCGCGCTCCGCCTGCCGTTCGACAGATAGCTCAGCATCATCTCGGCCGGCGGCGGCGAGCCGAAGAAGCGGCTGAAGTGGGGCTCCCGAAAGCGGTACGGGTGGTGAGTCTCGTAGGAGTGGACGAAGAGGAACACCGGTCGGTCGTCGAGCTCGTGGAGCCAGGTGATGGCGCGATCGACGGTGCTGCGGATCTCGCCGTCGGAGCTCTTGCGATCGGACCAGAAGTGATAGCGATCGAAGCCGCGGTCGAAGCCGAGCTCCGGATGCATGTAGCCGCCACCGGTCACTGCGACGGTCTGGTAGCCGAGCCGCCGGAGGCTCTCCGCCAGCAGTTCGAGGTCGGTCGGGATGGCGGAGCGGTGGTTGACCCCGTGACGGACGGCGTCGAGGCCGGTCATCATCGACAGGTGCGCCGGCAGCGTCCATGGCGCCGAGGTGATCGCCTGCTCGAAGACCACCGCTCCCTCCGCCCAGCGGTCGATGCGCGGCGAGGTCGGCCGCGGGTAGCCGTAGAGCGAGAGGTGGTCGGGACGCAGAGTGTCGAGCGACACCAGCACCAGGTTGGGGCGCCGGCGGTCTCTGGAGGGAGCGAGCACGGTGGGGTCGCCCCACAGCGGAAGGCCGCGGTTGTCGTCGTCCATCTCGGCCTCGAAGCGCAGCTCGACCGAGCGGCCGGCGAGCTCGCGGAGGTCGACGGCGGCGTCGTGCCACCGCTCGGCGGGAAAGCGGGAGTCGGCGCCGGCGACCGCCGCCCACAGCTCGCGCTCCCGCCCGCGGTCGACCGCGGTGACCCGCAGCCGGGCGCTGCCGCGGCCGGAGACGCCGAAGCCGAGCTCGAGGCGGCCGTCGTCGGGAACCTCGAGCGGCCAGATCAGGGGCTGCCGGCGGGCGAACAGAGCGGGCCGGGTCTCGCTGCCGAGTCGGCCGCGGAACGACTCGCTGGCGGTGGGAGGCGGATAGAGCTCGCGCACCAGCGCGATGCGCTCGATCGTCGCCTCCTGCGGACTCGACAGCACGGTGATGCAGAGGCGCCGGATCGAGCCCTCCCAGCTGCCTTCTGCGAGCAGGGGGAAGCGGACGACCCCGGGGTGCTCCTCGGGCAGCGTGCGACTCGGCTGGCGGAGGTCGCCATCACGGCACGGCCGACCCTGCGGTCCCCAAGCGACCCGCAAGGCCGGGGAGCGCCGGCCGCGGATCGAGATCAGCAGCGCGTCGATCTCGCCGGCATCGAGATCGAAGGCGCCGACCAGCCGCGCCGGGCGCGGGCCGCGCCGGCGGGGGTCGACGCGCAAGCCTGCCGCGGCCGGCTCGACCCCCTCGCCGCGCACGGTCCAGGCGTCGCGAGCGGCGCGGTCGGCGAGATCCCAGCTGTGCACGACCTCGGGGAGCGCGAGGTCGACGAGGTCGCGGCGCTCCGCCGGCGCGGTGGCGATGTGGCGGGCGACCGGAGCGATCTCGGCGGCAGGCCACCAGCCGCCGTCGCGGGCGCATCCGGTGGCGGTCGTCACTGCCAGCAGGATCGGGATGGCGACGGTCGGACGGAGGGGCACCATGGGGGAGGAGAAGAGGGGGGTCGCCGATCGGCGGAGTATAGCCGCGAGCCCGCGGCCGCCAGCAGCTTGCGCGCCGCCGCCGCCAGCGTTATTGTCACTTGCCCGTAATCAGGTGGTCTGCTACGGTCCTTTCTGCGAATGAAAAACCCTGGGCTTCATGCCCCTCAACGGCCCAACAAGGAGAGTCGAAACATGCGCAAGATCCTGCTTCCCGTTGCATTGGTGGGGCTCGGAGTCCTGGTGTCGGCCGGCGGCGCGACCGCCGGTGGCTGCGACAACACCCTGGCGGTGACGCCTGACGCTGCGATCGACGGCAACTTCGGTCTGCAGCTGACGATGAACGGCTGCGCCGAGGACAAGGCGTACGTGGCCGAGAGCGACGCCCACAACAGTGAGGTGACGCACAACATCGACTTCAAGATCAACGCCGACGGCATGACGATGGACAACTTCACGGCGCACACCGTCCACATGTCGCGCCAGCCGGGCGACAACGTGATCAAGGTCAACCTGGTGCGCCAGAACGACCAGTTCAAGATCGTCGCCTTCTACCAGCGCGAGAACGGCAACTTCAAGTGGGCCGGCAAGTTCACGCTCAACCCGGCGACCAACCAGGGCCGCGTGCAGTACGAGTGGGTGCGGGCGAGCGCGACCGGTGTCGCCGACGGCCAGTTCCGGCTGATCAAGGGCACCAGCGTGCAGCACGAGGACCTCACCGCCGACAACTTCGGCAACGTGGTCGACGTCGTCCGCTTCGGGATCGCCCAGGGGTCGGACACCACCAGCTCCGGTACCTTCGACGTCGACACCTACGTCGCGACCCGCTGAGCGGGCGCGCAACGACGTGAACGACGGGTAGCCTGCGGGCTACCCGTTTTTTCATGCCCGCGACGCCGTGTCCCTTCGAGCACCGAGCCGCCCCCTCCTCCTCGTCGCCCTGCTGGCGGCCGCGGGGTGCAGTCGGGAGGCGGT
>JBPEXA010000680.1:0-7106 GCA_052032135.1 Thermoanaerobaculia bacterium
TCCCGAGATCTACTTCCATCTCGCGAAGATCGAGCTTGCTCGGGGGCGGGACCGTCAGGCCGACCGGCTGCTGCGCAAGGCGCGCAGCAAGAGCGAGCGCTTCTCCGAGGTCTTCCAGGGCGAGATGGAGAGCCGGATCCGCTCGCTGCTCGCGGCGCACGCATCGCCGCCCTAGCGGCGGCCGTCGTCAGCTCTGCCGATCCCCGCCGCCCGCGGCGCCGCGCGCGTCGAGCGCCTCGGTCAGGGTGACGCCGCCTCGGATGCCGAAATCGACGGTGCGGATCGGGAACGGGATGCTGATGCCGTTGGCGTCGAAGGCCGTCTTGATGCGCTCGATCGCCGCGCTGCGCGGGCCGAGCAAGTCCGGCTGGCGCTGGAACGGCACCCAGAAGCGCACCACGAAGTTGATCGAGCTGTCGCCGAACTCCTCGTAGAACAGCTCGGCGTCGCGGTCGGTCAACCGGCCGTCGATGCCCTCCACCGCTTCGAGGGCGAGGCGCTTCGCCAGGTCGAGATCGTCGTCGTACGACACCCCGAGCCGCAGGTCGACGCGCCGTCGCCCGCTCTCGCTGAAGTTGACCAACGGACTCTCGAGCACCAACCGGTTGGGGACCAGCACCAGCTCGCCGGTCGGCTTGCGCAGCCGGGTCACCCGCAGGTCGATGCGCTCGACGGTGCCGAAGTGTCCCTCGGTCTCGATCAGGTCCCCCTGCCCGAACGGCCGGCGCAGCGAGATCAACGTTCCGGAGAGGAAGTTGGCCGCCAGGTCCTGCGCTGCGAAGCCGATCGCCAGGCCGACCACGCCGGCGCCGGCGAGCAGCGAGGTGACCGTCTTGTCGAGCTTGAGGACGCCGAGCGCGACGAACAGCCCGAGGGAGAGGACGATGATCTTGGCCAGCGAGGCGAGCAGGTTCTGGATCGCTCCGCGCGCCGAGGCGCGATCGGCGAGGCGCCGGGTGATGCGCGCCGCGACACGAGCCGCCAACCACGCGGCGATCATCACCAGCACCGCCACCACCAGATTGGGCAGCAGTTCGACGAGTCCGTTGCCCCAGCTCGTCAGCTTGCTGACGACGGGATCGAGCGCTTGATCGACTTCCATCGGCTCCCTCCTGCGCGGCGTCGCCCCCGGCGACGCGGCGGCAGTCTACACGCCGGGAGGGGAGGGCGCCGCGACCGGACGGCTGGTGGCGAGGGCGGCGCCGTCGGCCTCGAAGCTCCGGGCGGCACGACGCTCGAGCTCGACGACCGCGACGTCGTAGGCGGAGCGGGGAGAGAATCCCTTGAAGACGACCGGCAGGCTGTCGACGAAGACGAAGAAGAGGATCAGGAACCACTGCACCCGCCGCACGTGCGGCGACTCCGCGGCGAGCACCCCGAGCGTCGTCGCCCGCGCGAGGTAGTCGCGCGCCGCATCGTAGTCGACCGCTCGACGCTCGTCTTCGATCCGCAGACGTTCGATGCGAGCTTCGAGGACCGCGCGCCGGCGGCCGCTGCGGCGGCGCTCGGCCGCCAGCTCGCCTTCGATCTGCAGCAGCTGGCGCTCCTTCTCGCGCGCCGACGCTCCCCGCCCGGGGATGCCGGTGGTGCGACCGGTGACGATGCCGTCGATCTCGCGATTCAGCGTCGCCTGGTAGTCGTTGCGCTGTCGCTCCTTGGCCGCCACCGCCGCCTCGAGCGCCGCGATCTGCCCCTCGATCGCCGCTCTCGCCTCGGCGCGGGCGGCGGCGATGCGCTGCCGCTCGACCCGCTCGTCGGCGGCGATGCGGCGATCGATCGTCTCCTCGAAACAGAGCAGGACCAGGGGGTGGGCGACGATCACGCCGACGAAGAGGGCGAAGACGAGCCGCACGACGAAGACCATCGAGGTCACGTCGTCGAGCACGTCCCCCGACTTGCGGAAGGTCGACACCACGAAGCGATCGAAGGCGAAGACGACCAGCGACCAGGCGGCGCCCGCCGCCAGATAGACCGGCGCGCGATCGGTGAGCGTCGACAGCGCGTAGCTCATGGCGATGAAGGCGAGCACCGCCGGCACCAGCACCAGGGTGCCGAAGCCGGCCTGGCGCACCGCCTCGCTGCGCGGCAGCTCGTCGAGCAGCCGCGGGTCGGCGCCCGCGCACCACTGCAGGAAGCGGCTCACGCGGTCGGTTGTGCGGCGCGCCTCGTCCATCGAGCGGTCTCAATCAGACGACGCATCGGCGGCGAAAAGGTTTCAGTGCCCGGCGCCGCGGCGGTCGGACCTGCCGCCGAATCGGGCGTGCTGGAGGATTGACGGCGACGCCCGCGAGGCGTATCTTCTTGCTGTCCATTCCTGATCCTGGAGGCTCTATGAGTACACCACCCGGCCACCAGCAGCCCTCGCAGGCGTCAGCCGTTCGCGCGGCGACCTGAGAGGGCGACATCAGGCTCCGAGCCGCTTCGTAACCAGTCTCCGGCGGCCGGACCACCACTAGTACGGTCCGACCCGGGACTTGGAGTCGCAAAGACTCGATCCAGCCAAGCGAGGAGCCGGGCTCCCGAGGGAAGCCTCGGGAGATCTACAAAGGGCCCGATGCCATCGGGCCCTTATTTCGTGGCGCCGCCCGGTCGCCGGCGCCTACCGAGCGAGCACCGACGCGGCCCAGCGGGGGTCGCCGTCGTTGGGGGCAGGCTCGAGGCCGAGCAGCGTCGTCATCAGGTTGTAGATCTCGACGCTCTCGAAGCGATCGATGGTGACACCCGAGCGGAAGCGCGGTCCCCAGGCGACGAACAACCCGTGCATGAGGGGGTCGGCGGGGTCCTGGCCGTGATCGCCGGCGATCAGGCGGCCGCCGCTGCGCTCCAGCACGGCGCGGGTCACCGCCTCCCAGCCGACGCTCGGCACGCCGATCAGCGGCGCCGTCCGCGGGCTCTCCCTGAGGTGGAAGCGCTCGGGGATCTCCTCGCGCCGGTAGACGTCGAGCTCGGGATGGGCGCCGGTGAGGGCGGCCGCGAGCGTGTCGAGCCGGCCCTCGTTGGGGAAGATCTGTACGAAGGCGCCGAACTCGAAGAGCTCCCCCTCCTCCAGGTCGGCCAGCTCGTCGAGGACGATCGCGTTGCCCGGCGCGATCCGCGCCATGCCGTGGTCGGAGGTGAGCAGCAGATGGACGCGGTCGTCGAGGCCGCGCTCGGCGATGCCGCGGACCAGATCGGCGAGGTGGGCATCGACCTCGGCGACCGCCGCTCGTGTCTCCTCCGCTTCCGGACCGTAGCGATGGCTGACGTCGTTCGGATGTTCGAAGTAGAGGGTGATCAGGCGCGGTCGCTCGTCCTCGCCGAGGTCGAGCCAGCCGAGCACACGCTCCACCCGCTCCGCGAACGGCACCCCCTTGTCGTAGCGGCTCCAGGCGCTCGGCCGCACCCCGGCGATCTTCGCTTCGGTGCCGGGCCAGAACATCGCCGCCGCCCTCACCCCCTGCCGCTCGGCGGTCACCCAGATCGGCTCCCCTCCCCACCAGCGGGAGTCCTCGACCGCCTGCCGGTCGCTGAGGTGGAACTCGCCGATCGCCGGATCGACCATGTTGTTGGAGATGATGCCGTGGTGACCCGGGTAGAGCCCGGTGGCGATCGTGTAGTGGCAAGGGAAGGTCTTCGACGGGAAGGCGGGGATCAGCCCCTCCGCCCGCACCCCCTCGGCGGCGAGTCGACGGACCGTCGCCGCCTCCGGCCAGTCGACGTAGTCCCACCGGAAGCCGTCGAAGGAGACGAGGATGACGATCGGCGCCGCGGCCCCGACCGCGGTCGACGCCGACGCAACGGTGAGGTCGGGAGGGGGCGAAGGGGCGCAGGCCGCCGCCAGCAGAGCGACCGCCGCCACACCTCGCCGCAGCCGCGCGATCATCGCGGCACCACCGTTCCGCCGGCCGCGGCGGCGCTGCCGGCGGCGTCGAGCACCGAGCGCAGCGCCCGGGCCAGCTCGTCGCCCGAGTAGGGCTTCTGGATGCGGTCGACCTCGCGGCGGGCGAGCAGCGCCTCGTCGACCCGCTCCGCGCCGTAGCCGCTGCTGAACAGCACCGGAATTCCAGGACGGCGCGCCTGCGCGTCGCGGTAGATCTCGAGGCCGCTGCGCCCCGGCAGGACGACGTCGAGCACCAGGCCGGAGATCTCGCTGCCGTGCGCGGCCAGCGCCGCCTCGGCTTCGATCGCGTCGCCCGCCTCCAGCACCCGAAACCCCCGCTCCTCGAGCGCGCGGGCGATCACCCTGCGGACCGCACCGTCGTCCTCGACCAGCAGCACGGTCTCCGAGCCGTACCCGACCCTCTCTTCCGCCACCGCGTCCGGCTCCGCCTCGCGGCCTTCGGTTCGCGGCATGGTGACGATCACGCTCGTCCCCTCCCCCGGACGGCTGTCGACCTCGATGGCGCCGTCGAGGTCCTCCACCAGACCGTAGACGATCGCCAGCCCGAGACCGGTGCCCTCGGTCTCCTTGGTGGTGAAGAAGGGCTCGAAGATGCGGTCGACGATCTCGGGCGGGATCCCCTCACCGGTGTCGACCACCTCGAGGCGGATGTCGTCGCCGGCGAGCGACGTCCGGATCGTCAGCCGCCCCCCGTCGGGCATCGCGTCGCGGGCGTTCAGCACCAGGTTGACGAGGATCTGCTCAAGCTGGTGACGGTCGGCGAGCACGGTGAGCGGTCGATCGGCGGGCTCGATGACCAGCTCGATGTCCTCACCGATCAACCGCGCGAGCATCGTCGTCGTGTCGTCGATCACGCCCCCGAGGTCGACGATCGCCCGGCGGACCGGCATCTGGCGGCTGAAGGTCAGCAGCTGGCGGACCAGCTCGGCGGCGCGGTCGGTCGCCTCGAGGATCTCGGTGACCTCCGGTGCCGTGCGCCTCGCCTCGTTCACGACGGTGAGCAGCTCGGCGTTGCCGCGGATCGCCTGCAGCAGATTGTTGAAGTCGTGGGCGATCCCGCCCGCCAGGCTGCCGACCGCCTCCATCTTCTTCGACTGCTCGAGCCGTCGCTGCAGCCGCCGCTGCTCGCGCTCCATCCGCCGCATCTCGGTCAGGTCGCGGACGATCGCGAACAACAGCTCGTTCTCCTCGAAGACGCCATAGTTGATGGTCAGCTCGACCGGCACCCGCCCGCCGCCCGGTCGTAGCAGCGAGGTCTCGAGCCGCAGCTCACCCTCCCGCCGCAAGGTCTCGAGCAGCGCCTCCCAGCTGGCGGCGTCCCGCTCGGCGTCGAGCTCGACCAGGGTGCGCGACAGCGTGGTATCGAGGCTGCAGTCGAGCAGTCGCGCGGCGGCGGCGTTGGCGTACGAGATCGAGCTGTCGGGGCGCAGCCAGAGGATGGGCGTGCGCGCCTGGTCGAGGGAGAACTGCGTCCATCGCAAGGCGCGCTCGGCGCGCCGCCGCTCCTCGACCTCGCTCTCGACCTGGGCCAGCGCCCGCCCGAGACGGTTGCGCTGCTGCTGGCCGCGATCGATCGCCGCCATCAACAGCTGGCTGTTGCGGCGGGCCAGCAACAGCAGGCAGCCGGCGAGGAAGACGAAGAGGGTGGTGCGGACGATCGCCATCACCGGGTGCTCGAGGTAGGCGCTGAGCCGACCGGCGGTGTCGACCCCGAGCGGCGCCCACCAGGCGGCGATCGCCAGCAGCCCGGCGGAGGCGATCAGCACCCCGAGGCCGACCCGCGGGCCGGCGACCAGCGCGGCGACCACCACCGCCGTCACCAGGATGACGAGGCCGAGCCCGGCGGGCCCGAAGGAGACCGTCGCCGCCGCGCCGCCGATCCAGATGGTGCCGATCAGGGCGATCGTGCGCCCCGCGAGTGACAGCCGGGAGCGCAGCAGCGCGGCGAGGCTCCCCCAGGCGATCGCCGTGGCGTACAGCCAATCGAGCGACGACCAGCCGAGGCGGCTCGCCCGCAGCACGACCAGGCCGAAGGCCGGCGTGCCGAAGATCAGGACCACCAGCAGGCCGGTGTCGACCAGCCGCGACCGCACCTCCTCGAGCGCCGCCAGCGATGCCGACGCCGTCGATGCCTCCCCCTCGTACGCTTCGGACGCGATCCACGGGGCTTCCGCCACCGGCTGATTTTAGACCACGGTCGATCGCCGAGGCGGTGACCGACCACCACCCCGGCGCGCCGGGACGGCCGGTTTCGAGCCGTCCCGTTGCGTTTTTTGAGTCGTCAAAATATAGTCCTCGCATGCCTGACCTCCGATGCTCCCGCGGCGCCCGCATCGCCGCCCTCGTCACCGCCCTGCTCGCGACGGCACCGTCGAGCGGCGAGGAGCTGGTCACCGACCGCCCCGACTTCACCGAAAGTCCCCTCGCTGTGCCGGCCGGCACGGTGCAGGTCGAAGGAGGCTTCACCTGGGTCGAGGCCCCCTCGGGGCAGGAGACGCTGTCGGCACCGGAAACTCTGGTGCGCTGGGGGCTCTCGGAGCGCGTCGAGCTGCGGTTCGGCCTCCCCGATCGGATCGATCCGGAGCGTGGACGGCCGGCCTTCGGCGACGGCTCCTTCGGCGCCAAGTTCGAGCTCGGCGAGAGCGCTTCGGGATGGACGTCGGCGGTCATCGCCACCGTCTCGCTGCCGGTCGGCGACCGGGAGCTGACCTCGGACGAGATCGACCCCGGCGTCATCGTCACCACCGGGCGAGACCTCTCCGCGGGCTGGTCCCTCGGCACTCAAGCGTCGTGGTCGATCACCTCGGCGGGCGCCGACGACGTCGACACCATCGGCGCCACCGTGGTCGTCGCCCGCTCGATCGCGAGCCGCACCGGGACCTTCTTCGAGCTCGCCTTCGAGGAGGTCGACCGCGAGGGCGGCTCACTGCTCCTCCACCACGGTTACACCCACCTGCTCGGCGATCGGCTGCAGCTCGACCTCCACGCCGCCGTCGGCCTCACCGACGACGCGCCCGACGCTCTGATCGGCGCCGGCGTCAGCTGGCGCTCTCGCTGACCCGACCTGGCCGACCCCGCCTGCCGCGGCCGGCGGCGCCGTGCGCTAGGCTCGGCGCCATGCGACCGCTGCTGACGCTGCCGCTGCTCGCCGTCGCCGGCTGTGCGGCGATCGGGCCGATCGCGCTGCCGGGCGGCGGCGGCTCGCTCGACGCCTCGACGGTCGCCG
>JBPEXA010000681.1:0-1778 GCA_052032135.1 Thermoanaerobaculia bacterium
GGACGGACCGCGGCGAGGTCTTCACCGGCAGGAGGCTGCCCGGCTGCCGCCGGACGAGGCCGTCGATCACCTGCCGATCGTGCGTCGAGGGCGGTCCGCCGACTGCCGCGCCGACGTGGAACGGGCCGACGACGGTGAATGCCGGCACTCCGACCACCACCGGCGGTGGCGGCGGTGCCGCCAGCTGCTGCGCCAGGCGAGCGAGGGTCAGCAGCTCGAGGGCGTCGAAGAGCCGGTCGCGCGAAGGGGTCGCCGGCTCGAGCTCCGGCGCCCTCGGCGCCGGCGGTTCCGGCACCTCCAGGCGCCAACGGCCGCTGTCGGCGTCGAGCTCGTAGCCGAGAGCGAGCAGGTGCCGGGCGAGGGGTGGATGCCGCGGGTCGAGCTCCGCCGCGCGCAGCAGGGCGCGGCGCCATGCCGCGTCGAGCCCCGACCGCTTCGCGTCGCCGGCGAGCTCGTACCAGGCGATGGCGTCGGCGTCGGGATCCTGTTCGAGTCGCGCAGCCGCGGCGAGGAAGGTCTCGAGCGGTGAGTGCAGCGAGATCACCTCGCGCACCGTGGTCGCGGGCACCGTCATCTCGCCGTAGGCGAAGCGGATGACGACCGCGTCGCCCCGTCGCTCGGCGACCACCTCCTCGAAGCGGTTGCCGTTGGCGAGCACCACGGTGTCGCTGACGGCGGCCTGCGGCATCGCTGGCAGGAGCGCGACGACGGCGACGAGACGCGACAGCCGGAGGGGCATCCTGCCCGGTATCATACTGCAGGTCGAGCGGTCTTCGGGGCCCAGCCCACCGGGAATATCTACCCTCCGGAACCGGGTATTCGACTACGGATGTCTATCCAATGAGGCTTCCTTGACGCAGGAGGTGGTCACCTTCGCCACCGTGTTCCTGGGACTGGTGGTCGGCTCCCAGCCGGTCGAGGTGCTGGTCCGGCACGACGTCGCCTCGGTCGAGCTGCGACTCGACGGCGCCGAGATCGCCGAGATCGCCGGGCCGCCCTGGGTCGCCGACTGTGAGCTCGGTGAGCGGCTCGAGCCCCGTCGTCTCGAAGCGGTCGCCTTCGGGGCCGACGGCGACGAGCTCGGCCGGGCGGAGCAGTGGCTCAACATCGCCCACCCCCCGGCCGACGTCCAGCTGCTGCTCGATCGCGACGATGCGACCGGTCGGCTGTTCGCGCAGCTGAGCTGGAACAGCGTCGAGTTCGAGGATCCCGAGCGGGTGCGAGCGACCTTCGACGGCCTCGAGATCCCCGCCGCCGATCCCCGACGGATCGAGCTCCCCCCGCACGACGCCGAGCAGCTGCACTATCTGCGCATCGACGTCGACTTCTCCGAGAACATCACCACCACCGTCGAGCGCACCTTCGGCGGCAGCTTCACCGACACCATCGACAGCGAGCTGACGGCGGTCCCGGTGCGTCTCGAGAAGGGGGTCAAGGAGCCGGGCGCGACCGGTTGGCTGCGGGCTCGTGGTCGCCCCCTCGACGTCGTCGACGTCGTCAGCGGGCCGGCCGACATCGTGGTGATCCGCGACCAGAGCGTACAGCTCGACCTCGATCGCATGGTGCGGCGCAGCGTCGGCTCCAGCCGCTGGGCGGCCCCCCTCAAACGCGGCTATTCGGTCCAGTTCCTCCGCCCGGTCGCCGAGCTGCAGCGGCGTCGCGGAACCGACGTCCACCTGTTCGCCCCCCGCATCCTCTCTCCCAAGTCGGGTGGGCTGCTGCACCTGCTGACTCACGTGCGCGATGCGCGGGTCCCCGACCCGCTGCAGCGGCTCGCC
>JBPEXA010000682.1:0-1948 GCA_052032135.1 Thermoanaerobaculia bacterium
GACCCGAGGGGGGCCGCCTAGGGGCGATCGAGCCAGAAATCGTAACTTCCGCTGCCGCTGTAGGAGTAGATCCTCCAGTAGTAGTAACCGGCGCTGCCGTTGTAGGTGATCTCCTCGGACGAGCTGCTCGACAGCGAGCTCGCCACCTGCGACCAGCCGTTGCCGTTCCACTTGTAGAGGTAGAGATCGAAGTCGGCGTTGCCCGGTCCCTCGAGCCAGCCTTGGTGGGTGCCGGAGCCGCTGTAGTAGTAGGTGCCGTTGGGCTGCACGTCGGCGTCACCGCTGCCGCTGAGGGTGCCGCTGTACTGATCGCAGTTGCTGCAGGGCGCTCCGCCGCCGGTCGAGAACGAGCCGACGAGGGTGACGCCCGAATAGCTGCTGTAGCCGCGCAGCATCACGTGCCAGGTACCGGCCTGCGGCGATCCGAAGGTGCAGGTCTCGTTGTTGCCGTTGAGGTACGGCCGGCAGTCGTAGCTCGAGGTCGTCGGCGGCGACCCGAACTTGACGTAGAGATCGGCGTCGCCGCTGCCGCCCGAGGTCTGGAACTGCAGGTTGCTGGCGCCGGCCGGCACCTCCATGGTGTAGAAGGTCTGCGAGCCCGAGCCGCCGGAGATGCCGGTGACCGGCACGCCGTTGGTGAGCTCGCTGCCGCCGCCGCCCCCGCCGCCGGGCACGCCGACCGCGTCCCACGCGTCATGGACGGCGTCGACGTCGGCCTGGGCGTAGAGGTCGGTCGCAGCCTGCGCGGTGGCGCTGCGCGCACCCGCGAAGTCGGTGTTGGCGTTCATGTAGACGGTGAGTGCCCGGTAGAAGATCTGCTGGGCTTTGGAGAGCCCGATCGCCGGCACGTTCACCGACGTCTTGCCCCGCGGATGGGTGCCCCCTTCGGTCAGCAGGACGAAGGCGAGGTTGGCGATGCCCGAGTTCCAGTGGACGCCGCCGTTGTCGGCGGTGCCGGTGTAGCGCTCGGGGTAGTAGTCGTAGGAGCTGCCGTCGGCGGTCGGGTTGTCCATGTAGCGCAGCGCGTCGCCCGCGGTGCCGGGGGTGTAGATGTCCTCGCCGAGCTTCCAGGTGTCGGCGGTGATCGCGCCGTCGATCCACGCTTCGGTAGCGGCGCCGAAAATGTCGGACATCGCCTCGTTGAGCGCGCCCGACTCGTTCTGGTAGATCAGGTCGGCCGAGAAGTCGGTGACCGCGTGGGTGAGCTCGTGCGCGACCACGTCGAGGGCGCCGGAGAGCGGCGAGAAGGTGACGCCGTCGCCGTCGCCGTACACCATCTGGGAGCCGTTCCAGAAGGCGTTGTTGTAGTTCGAGGAGTAGTGGACGGTCGACCGCAGGGTGGCGCCCGCGTCGTCGTACGAGTCCCGCCCGAAGTGGACGTCGAAGAAGTCGTAGGTGTGGCCGGAGAAGTCGTAGGCGTCCATCGCGTCGCCGTCGCTCGACGATCCCCCTTCGGTGAACATCAGGCTCCCGGGAAGGGTGGTGCCGTTGTTGGCGTCGTAGATCTCGCGGTAGCGGGCGCGGTGCACCTGCGGATGGCGGGTGACGAGCATCCCCGACATGGCGTCGGCGAAGACGATGTCCTCTTCCGGTCCGAGCTCGCCTTCGTAGGCGACGCGGGCGGCCCAGGCGAGGTAGACCTTGCCCGAGTCGTGCAGCACGTAGGTGAGCTGTGCGTCGGAGGCGAACCGCCAACCCGGTGCGCCGAGCTCGCCGATGGCGACCCGGAGAGCGCTCTCGGCCTTCATGGCCGGTCGGCGCGGGAGAGCGCGGTCGCCGGCGAAAGCGCCGTAGATGCGGTAGATGGTGCCGTCGGCGTGGGCGTGCACCAGCATGCCGGCGCCGGCGACCGGCAGCCCGGCGATCGTCTGGTCGAGGCGCACGTGCACCTTGCCGAGGGTGTCGTGGTCGATGCGGTCGGCGATGAAATCCTCGCTGCCAGCGCGAC
>JBPEXA010000683.1:0-1997 GCA_052032135.1 Thermoanaerobaculia bacterium
TACCTGCTGCCGCGGGCGCGGTGGGGGTACCGCCTCGGCCACGCCGAGCTGACCGACGGCATGTACCGCGACGGCTTCGACTGCCCGATCTGCGGCCTGGTGATGGGGGAGACCGCCGAAGAGCTCGCCGTCGAGACCGGCGTCGCCCGGGAGGAGGCGGATCGCTACGCCGCCCGCAGCCAGCAGCGGTGCGAGCGCGCCCGGCGGGAGGGGTGGTTCGGCGACGAGATCGTGCCGGTGACGGTTCCCGGACGGCGCGGCGAGACGGTCGTCGACGCCGACGAGCACCCGCGCGACGGCGTCGATGCGGCTGCGCTCTCCCGGCTCGCGACGGTGTTCCGCGACGGCGGCACCGTCACCGCCGGTAACGCTTCGGGGATCACCGACGGCGCCGCAGCGATGCTGGTCGCCGAGCCGGCGGCCGCCGCCGAGCTCGGTCTCGAGCCGCTGGCACGGCTGATCGACTGGGAGGTGACGGGGGTCGACCCCCGCATCATGGGCATCGGCCCGGTGCCGGCGGTCCGCAACCTGCTGGCACGGCGGGGCCTCGACCTCGAGGCGATCGACGCGATCGAGCTCAATGAAGCGTTCGCCAGCCAGGTGCTCGCCTGCGCCCGCGAGCTCGGCATCGACGACGAGCGCCTCAACCGCGACGGCGGCGCGATCGCCCTCGGCCATCCGATCGGCTGCACCGGCGCCCGCATTCTGGTCACCCTCCTCCACGGCCTGCGCCGTCGCGGCGAGCGGCGCGGCATCGCCACGCTCTGCGTCTCCGGCGGCATGGGCGCCGCCGCGCTCGTCGATCGGGAGGGGTGCTGACCGTGCGCGGCGGCATCCTCCTCTCCGGCGAGAGGCGAGACAAGGCGCAGCCGTATGTCGAAGCGCTCCGGCTGGCGGGCTTCGACACCGAGCGGGTGCAGGTGCTCTCCCCGGAGGACGGTGAGCAGGATCCCGAGGCGCTGCGGGCGCTGGCCGCCAACGCCGCCGGTCTGCTGCTGTGCGGCGGCCCCGACGTCGCCCCCGAGCGCTACGGCCGGGCGCGCCGCGACGACGCCAACCTGAGGGTGATCGAAGAGCTCGACGCAGTGGAGTTCGAGCTGCTCGCCGGAGCCGATGCCGGCTCGACCCCCGTCCTCGGCGTCTGCCGCGGGCTGCAGATCCTGAACGTCTACCTCGGTGGAACCCTCCACCAGGACCTGCCGACCGAGCTCGACGAGCCGCTGCAGCACCGGGTCTCCGAGCCGCTCTCCGCCCTCGCCCACGAGATCGAGGTGTTCGACGAGGAGCTGCCGATCGGCGCCCTCTACGGCCGTCAGCCGGTCGCCGTCAACTCCCGCCACCATCAAGCGGTCGAGCGGCTCGCCGACGAGCTGCGGCCGGTCGCCCGCTCGTCCGACGGCGTGCTCGAGGTGGTGCAGTCGGAGCCCCGCTCCTGGTGGCGGTGGGCGGTGCAGTGGCATCCCGAGAACTTGATCGAGCACGAAGTGCACCGCCGCCTGTGGTCCGCCTTCGTGCAACGGGTCGAGGCGCGGCACGGCGCGCTGGCGGTCGAGCCGTCGTGACCGGCGTCGCCGTCGCGCGCGAAGACCGGTGCGCCGTCCTCACCATCGAGCGCCCGCCGCTCAACGTCCTCGATCTCGAAGCCCTCGACGCCCTCCGCACGGCGCTGGAAAGGCTCGCCGACGATGCCGACGTGCAGCTGCTGATCGTCCGCGGCGCCGGCGACCGCGCCTTCTCCGCCGGGGTCGCCGTCGAGGACCACACGCCCGACCGCATCGAATCCATGCTCGACACCTTCCACGGTGCGCTGCGAATCCTTCTCGACTTCCCCGCCCCGACGGTGGCGGCGATCCGCGGCCACTGCCTCGGCGGCGGCATGGAGCTGGCGGCCTGCTGCGATCTGCGGTTCGCCGCCGCCGACGCCACCTTCGGCCAGCCGGAGATCGCCCTCGGCTGCTACCCGCCATGGGCGGCCGCTCACTATCCGACGCTGCTCG
>JBPEXA010000684.1:0-6182 GCA_052032135.1 Thermoanaerobaculia bacterium
GCGCTCGAGCGGCGGCGCTCGCGTCGCCCGCCGTCGTCGACGGCGATCACCTCGAAGCCGACGATCGGCCGCCGCTCGCCGTCCTCGAGCAGCTCGAAGTCGTCGGCGGTCAGGCCGCGCACCGGCCGCCGGCCGATGGTCACCGTCACCGGCAGCTCGACGACGGTGACCGACACCGCGTCGCGGAACTGCTCGGGGACCTGCGCCACCAGTGGCGAGGCGAGGGCGACGGCGGCGAGGGCGACGGCGGCGGCTGGCGATCGAGCGGTCAACGGTCTCGGTGTCGACGCGAGGGTCATGGGGCCAGATGGAGACGGGTACCCTCTTGGACGGGCACCCGCGATCTTAGAACCCGGGAGTGCCGGATCTACTTCCGGCGATCGAAGAACGCCCACATGCGGTCGGCGAGATCGAAGCCGGCCAGCGGCAGCTGCGGTTCGAGGCGGGTCGTCCGCTTGGGGCCGGGCCATTCGTGACCCCAGTCGTCGACGCCGAGGAAGCGCACCGGCGCATCGCTGGTCGCGCACCAGTCGAGGATCTCGAGCGCTCCGTCGGCCGCCATCGAGGTCGCCGGCGGCGCGGCGCAGCCGTTGGCCTCGGCCCACGCCGCGGCGGAGCCGACGGCGCCGAGCAGCGCCAGGCCGCCGCGCTCGGTCGGGTCCCGCTCGTCGTCGGCGCGATAGGGGAGCCGCGGGTCGGCCGATCCGTGGCTGACGATCGCCGGCAGCGCCACCGCCGGCCGCGGCGTCGCCCAACCGTCGCCGCCGTCGACGGGCCGCGCCAGCGACGACGCCCAGATGCCGAGCCCGGCGAGCTGGTCGGCGCGGGTCGCCGCGTACCAGTAGGCGAGCATGCCGCCGTTGGAGTAGCCGATCACGTAGTGGCGCTCGGCGTCGATCGGGTAGTGCGCGCTCACCCAACCGCGCACCCGGTCGAGGAAGGCGGGGTCGTCGAGCCCGATCTTGGCCGCCCGCGCGCAGCAGTAGCCGCCGTTCCAGTGGCGCAGCAGCGAGAAGATGCCGATGCCGTTGGGGTAGACGACGAAGAACCCCTCACGATCGGCGACCGCGCTCAGGCCGCTCTGGCGCTCGAAGATCGCCCCGGTCGCCACCCCGCCGTGGAGGGCGACGACCAGCGGATAGCGGCGCTGCGGCTCGCTGTCGTGGTCGTAGCCGGCGGGGACGTGGAGACGGAAGCTGCGGCGGAAGCCACCGACGCGCTCGGTAGTGACGATCTTGGCGCTCGAGCCGGGGGCGATCGCGATCGGCTTCGCCACCCACGCCTCGGACGCCGCGGCTCCGGTCGCGGCGGGAAGCAGGATCGCGAGGGCGACGATCCAAGATCGTGTCGAGCGACCGGTCGAGGGGCGGGCGAAGGTTGCCATCATCAGCTCTGTTCGTGGCTCGGCGGTGTTTGGTTGAGGGGTGGCGGCGCGGCTGCGGTAGGGTCGAGGGAAACCCCACGTTCGAGAGGAGCCCGCCGATGACGCTCAAGGTGGTTCAGCTGGCGGCCCTGCTGTCGCTGGCGGCAGCGGCCGCAGTCTCACACGCTTCGCAAGAGACACCGAAGGAGCTGATCCGCCGGTATCTCGAGACCTGTCTCGACGGCGGAGAGTTGGATTGTCTCGACGCTTTCTGGGTCGAGGACCGGGTGGAGGGGGTCCGCGACGGCGAGGCGCTGCGCCGCCACCTCTTCCCCGACCTCACCTACTCGGTGGTCGAGCTGATCGCCGAGGGGGAGCGGGTGGTGGCGATCTTCGACGTCCGCGGCACCCACTCCCGCGAGGAGGGCGAGGAGGCGGAGGGTGTCGATCCGGCAACGGACGCGTCGGCCGGATCGGAGGAGGCGGCGCCGTCGGGGCGCCTCGAGCTGACCGAGGTGGCCGTCTACACCGTCACCAACGGGCGGATCGCGAGTGGCCGGCTGTTCTCGGATCGGATGGCGGTGGCGCAGGCCCTCGGCTACACCGTCGAGCGTCCGCGGCGCTAGGCGCGGTCGCGCGCGTGCTGCAACAGGAAGAACGCCACCACCACCAGAGAATGGCTGATCTCGCCGCGGGCGACGAGCTCCGGGATCTCGCTCAGGTGCGCGCTCTCGACCTCGATCTCTTCGCCGTCGACGCCGCGCACGGCGCCGGGGTCGTCGGGCGGCTCGAGGTCGGTGGCGAGCCAGGTCGAGATCTCGTTGTCGAGGATCGCCGGGTTGGGATGGGTGGTGCCCAGATGCTCGAGGCGACCCGCGCGATAGCCGGTCTCCTCCTCGAGCTCCCGCCGCGCGGCGGTAGCGGCATCCTCCCCGGGATCGACCATGCCGCCGGGGATCTCGAGGGTCGGCGCCTGGATGCCGAAGCGCCACTGACGGATCAGCAGCACCCGGCCGTCGTCCAGCAGCGGCACCACGTTGATCCAGTGCGGCGCCTCGAGCACCAGCGCCTCTCGGCGCTCGCCGGCGGCTTCGACGGTGTGGCGCTGCAGATCGAAGATCGGGTGGTGGAAGAGGCTCTCGACGTCGACCGGGCGCCAGCGATGCATCGCAGGACCCTACCGCAGAGCGGAGCCGTCTCCGCCCCGAGCGTGTTGGAACAACCGGGCGGTGATTCCGTAGTGCAGGGGGATCCAGCGTGAAGAAAGCGAGGAGACCGATGTCCGATACGAGGGAGTCGAGCGGGTCGCCGCCGACGTCGACCGAGCGGCCGCTGCGGCTGTGGCCGGGGGTGACGATCGTCGCCCTTCAGTGGCTGCTGCGCTTCGGCCTGCCGCTGGTGTCCGCCGACCTCGCACCGTACGGACTGCTCGGCGGCGTCGCGGGGGCGTTGGCGCTGCTGCTCTGGTGGCTGCTGTTCAGCCGCGCGCCGTGGGCGGAACGGCTCGGCGGCATCGGCGTGCTGGTGCTGGCGATGGCGGTCACGCCGCTCGTGCTGCACCCGTCGGTCGCCACCGGCGCGATGGGGATGTTCTTCTACTTCATGGCGATCCCCGGCGCCTGCCTCGCCCTCGTCGTGTGGGCGTGGTGGAGCCGGCGGTTGTCGCGGCCCGGGCGGTGGGCGTCGCTGGCGGTCGCGATGGCGGTCGCCTGCGGCGGCTGGGCGCTGGTGCGGACCGGCGGCATCACCGGTAGCGCCGAGTCGGACCTCGCGTGGCGATGGTCGAGATCTCCGGAAGAGAGGCTGCTGGCGGAAGCTGCCGGCAGCTCCTGGTCGGCGACCGCCGAGTGGCGCGGCGAGGCGCAGTGGCCGGGCTTCCGCGGCCCGGCGCGCGACGGCGTGGTCGCCGGCGTGCGGATCGGCACCGACTGGTCGACCGCGCCGCCGGTCGAGCTGTGGCGGCGACCGGTCGGCCCCGCCTGGTCGTCGTTCGCGGTCGCCGGAGACTACGTCTACACCCAGGAGCAACGGGGCGAAGAGGAGCTGGTGTCGTGCTACCGCCTGGCGGACGGCGAGCCGGTGTGGCGGCACGCCGACGCCACCCGCTTCTGGGAGTCGAACGCCGGTGCCGGCCCGCGGGCGACGCCGACCTTGAGCGGCGGCAGGGTGTTCACGCTCGGCGGCAACGGCCGGGTCAACGCTCTCGACGCCCGGGACGGCACCCTCGTCTGGTCGGCCGACGCCGCCGCCGACACCGGCGCCCGGCTGCCGATCTGGGGCTTCTCCGGCTCGCCGCTGGTGATCGACGACCTGGTGGTGATCGCCGCTTCGAGCGCCCTCGTCGCCTACGACCACGCGACCGGCGAGCGGCGGTGGCTCGGCCCCGCCCACGACGGCGACGGCTACAGCTCGCCGCAGCGGGTGACGGTCGGCGGCGTCGAGCACGTCGTGCTGGTCGGCAACGCCGGTGTGATGGGGGTCGCCCCCGCCGACGGCGAGCTCCTCTGGCGCTATGGCTGGCAGGGGTATCCGATCGTGCAGCCGGCGGTGACGCCAGCCGGCGAGCTGCTGGTCGCCGTCAACCAGGGGAGCGGCACCCGCAAGCTGGCGGTCCGACGCGACGGCGGCGAGTGGGCGGTGGACGAGGGTTGGCGGTCGACCGGGCTGAAGCCGTACTTCAACGACTTCGTGGTCCACGAGGGTCACGCCTACGGCTTCGACGGCGGCATCCTCGCCGCCATCGATCTCGCCGACGGCGAGCGGCGCTGGAAGGGGGGGCGGTACGGCCACGGCCAGCTGGTGCTGCTCGCCGATCAGGATCTGTTGCTGGTGCTGTCGGAGCGCGGGGATCTCGCCCTGGTCTCGGCGACGCCGGGCGACTTCCGTGAGCTCGCCAGGATGCCGGCGATCGAGGGCAAGACCTGGAACCACCCGGTGGTGGTCGGCGACACGCTGCTGGTGCGCAACGCCGAGGAGATGATGGCGTTGCGACTGCCGCCGCCCTCCGGGTGACCGCGGCACTCTGAGATGATCGCGCCGTGAGAGGGGCGTTGGCGGCGGACGGGCCGCCGGCGGTCCCGATCGGCTGACGGAGCGCGCTGGTGGAGATCCTGACGATCGACAGCTTCCTGGCCTACGCCGGTAGCATCCGCCAGCGGACCTTGCGGGTCGCCGACTGCATCCCGCCGGAGCAGATCGAGTGGCGCTACCAGCCGGGGAAGTTCAGCTTCGGCGACGTCTTGCGGCATCTCGGCGCCATCGAGCGCTACATGTTCGCCGAGAACGCCTGCGGCCGGCCGAGCCGCTACCCCGGGCACTCGATCGAGCTGGCGAGCGGCTACCACGAGGTGCGGGCGTTCCTCGATCGCATGCGCGCCGAGACGGAGTCGCTGCTCGCCGAGCTCACGCCCGACGACCTGCAGCGCAAGTGCCGCACCCCGGCGGGGGTCGAGATCACCGTCTGGAAGTGGCTGCGAGCGATGCTCGAGCACGAGATCCACCACCGCGGGCAGCTCTATCTGTATCTGGCGCTGCTGGGCGTCGACGGCCCGCCGCTTTACGGCCTCACCGAGGAGGAGGTGGCGGCCCGCAGCCGTGGCGAGCGCAACGGCTGACGGGTCGCGCGAGCCCCGTCACCGTCGGCGCGGCCATCGCCCCGCCTCGCGCAGCGCCCGTCGCAGCACGAAGTCGAGCTGCGCGTTGCTCGAGCGCAGCTCGTCGGCCGCCCACTGCTTGAGCGCGTCGAGCACGCGCGGATCGGTGCGCAGCAGGAAGGAGCCTCGTGCGGGTTTCTTGGCGGGCATGGGATCGGAGGGTCCGTCCGCCGTCTCGCGACGGCGGACGTCGAAGCGGACCTAGTTGTAGAGCGTCCCGGTGTTGACCACCGGCTGGGTGTGGCGGTCGGAGCACAGCACCACCAGCAGGTTGGAGACCATGGTGGCGCGGCGCTCGTCGTCGAGCTCGACGATGCCGTCCTTCTGCAGGTGATCGAGCGCCATCTCCACCATGCCGACCGCCCCTTCGACGATCTTGGTGCGGGCGGCGACCACCGCCTGCGCCTGCTGGCGCTGGAGCATGGCGGCGGCGATCTCGGGCGAGTAGGCGAGGTAGCTGATGCGCGCCTCGATCACCTCCACCCCCGCCTTCTGCAGCCGCTCCTGGATGTCGCCCTGGAGCTGCTCGCACACCTCGTCGGGGTTGCCGCGCAGCGAGATCTCGTGGTCCTCGCTGTCGTAGGGGTGGCGGCTGGCGAGCACCCGCAGCGCCGACTCGCTCTGCACCTCGACGAAGTGCTCGTAGTCGTCGACCTCGAACATCGCCTCGGCGGTCTCGACCACCTTCCACACCACCACCGCCGAGATGTGAATCGGGTTGCCGTCGCGGTCGTTGACCTTCGACGGCTTGCCGCTGGTGCGCATTCCCTTCTCGGCGACCTGGCCGAGGTCGTTCTTCTTGTCGGAGGTGCGGGTCGAGCCGGTCTCGAAGTTGCGCACCCGCAGCGAGATCTTCTTCTTGGAGAAGAACGGGTTGACCCAGTAGAAGCCCGACTGCTTGATCGACCCTTTGTAGTCGCCGAACAGCAGCAGCACGCGGGCGGTGTTGGGCGGCACGGCGATGAAGCCGAGGACGCCGAACACGAAGGCGAAGACGAGGACGATAGCGACCGCGAGGCGTAGGCCCATGTTGGCCGGCACCTGCGGCAGGCTGGCGAAGAGGGCGATCGCCGCCGCCAGCACCACGACGAGGATCGGCAACGCGATCCATCCGGAGAGGGCGCGGTAGGGCTGTTCACGGATCATGACGGGCTCCTTTCTGGTGA
>JBPEXA010000685.1:0-3535 GCA_052032135.1 Thermoanaerobaculia bacterium
CGGCGGCGGCGGCATCACCCGTCTCGACACAGTGCAAGAGGTTGGCGATGCCGCGGGCGAAGCGCTGGTGGTCGTCGAGGAACGCCTTGCGCAGCTTCGCTGCGGTGGTATCGGGAGTCGCGGCCATCGTCGGCCTCCTTTCCACCCCAAGGTAGCCTGCCGGCGGGCGTCGCGCGACGGGCATCGGGGCGGGCGCCGAACGACCCCGACGGGGGGGTCTTCAGTCGATGTAGCCGAGGTCGCGCAGGGCGTCGAGGTCGGCGTCGTCGAGCACCGGCGGCGGCAGCTCGTCCGAGCGCTTCAGGCCGTCGTTGACGCGGTGCCACCAGCGGACGAGATCGTCGGTCGGGTCGGAGAGCAGCGGCGCCAGCGAGTCGAGCTCGAGCCGATCGTCGGCGAGGTCGAAGAGCCAGCGGTGGAGGTTGGTGACGCGCAGGATCTCCTTCCGCTGCGCCTCGATGCGGGCGACTTCGAGCAGCCCCTGCTGGCGGACCCGCAACGGCGCGTCGCGGCGCTGCACGGCCCCTTTGTGCGCCTGATGGTAGGTGACGCGGTCGGCCGGCGCCGCCGCCCCGTCGCGCAGCACCGGAGCCCAGTCGTAGCCCTGATAGAAGTCGGGCACCGGCAGATCGGCGAGCCCGAGCAGCGTCGGGCCGATGTCGTGGATCATGGCCGGCGCGTCGACCACCGCCGGCGCCAGCTCGCCGCGCCAGGTGACGCTCATCGGGATGTGCAGGGTCGGCTCGTAGAGGTGACGGCCGTGCCCCCAGTAGTCGTGCTCCCCGAGGCTCTCGCCGTGGTCGGAGACGAAGACGACGACCGTCCCGGCGGGGATCTTCGCCAGCAGCCGCCCCACCCAGTGATCGACGAACGCGATCTCGGTGTCGTAGCGGTAGCGCCGATCAGCGGTGTCGCCGGACCCGACCTGGGCGGTGAACGCCTCCTGCAGCAGGTAGGGGGCGTGGGGCTCGACGTAGTGCACCCAGAGGAAGAACGGCGCGTCGTCGTCGCGATCGGCGAGCCAGTCGACCGCCTGCTCGGTGAGGTCCTCGGCGGTCGCCTCTCGCTTGATGAAGCCGAGCCAGCGGTGCTTGTCGAGCACCTCGACGTAGTGCTCGAAGTGCTCGCCGAGGCCGAGCAGTTTGTCGCGCAGCGTCCAGTTGCCGACGAAGGCGGCGGTCTCGTAGCCACGGCGCTTGAAGACGACCGGCACCGACACCAGGTCGGGCCGCATCCGCAGCCCGTTGCGCGACGCCGCATGCTCGTGCGGCTCGAGGGCGGTCACCATCGAGGTCAGCGCGGGGGCGGTCAGCGGCTCGACGGTGCGCGCCTGGGAGAAGCGGACGCCGTCCGCCATCAGGCGGTCGATGTTGGGCGAGGTGTTGCGACGGTAGCCGTAGGCGCCCAGGCGGTCGGCTCGCAAGGTGTCGACCGACACGATCAGCACGTCGGGCGACGCGGCGAAGGCGGCGCCGGGAAGCGGGACCACGGCGGCGACGACGGCGGCGGCGACGGCCGAGGGGACGAGCAGGGAGCGCAACCAGTAGCGTGCCTCGGCCATGACGGCCGGCAATCTAACAGACGGGAATCAGCCGATCTCGAGGGTGTCGAGCGGCTCGCGGCCACGGAAGCGAGCGAGGGCGGCGACCGCCTCGATCGCCAGCCACACCGCCAGCAGCAGCAGGACACCGCCGACCAGGAAGAGGATCGCCCCCCCCTCGTCCCACAGGCCGTAGAAGGAGCGCAGGTTGGTCACCATCGCCACCAGCGTCGAGCCGAGCATGAAGACCATCGGCACCGCCGTCGGCCATGGATTGCGGCCGCGCTGGTGGAGATAGAGCGACACCACCAGCAGCGCCAGCCCGGCGAGCAGCTGGTTGACGGTGCCGAACAGCTGCCAGAGGGCGAGACCGGCCGGCCGACCGCCGATCTCGTAGAAGGCGAAGCCGGCGATCACCGTCACCGCCAGGCCGGAGGCGAGATAGCGGTTGCCGAGCCACGACCAGCCGAGCGTCTCCCCCATCTCCGAGATGTTGAAGCGCAGCAGGCGAGTCGCCGAGTCGAGGGTGGTCAGCGCGAAGGAGACGACGACGACGGCGATGAAGGCGGTGGCGGCGCGGTGGTCGGCGACACCGAGCTGCTCAATGAAGCGGGCGGCGCCGGTGACGAAGATGCCGATCTTCTGGCCGAGCGCCTGCATCGCCCCCCAGTTGGCGTAGGTGTCGTTCCACACCGCCGCCGGCGTCAGCAGCTCGGTGCCGGCGATCCCCGCGGTGCAGGCGAGCACCGCCAGCAGCCCGAGCAGCGACTCGCCGATCATGCCGCCGTAGCCGATCGGCCGCGCGTCGCGCTCGCGGTCGATCTGCTTGGCGGTGGTGCCCGACGAGACCAGGGAGTGGAAGCCGCTGGCGGCGCCGCAGGCGATGACGATGAAGACGAACGGATAGAAGCTCGGGGCGCCCTCGGGATGGGGCCGGAAGGCGGGAGCCGCGAACTCGGGCCGGGCGACGAAGATCCCCAGATAGCACATCGCGAGGCCGGCGTAGAGCAGCAGCGAGTTGAGGAAGTCGCGCGCCTGCAGCAGGCTCCAGACCGGCAGCACGGAGGCGAGGAACGAGTAGCCGAGGAGGATCAACACCCAGCTGCCGTGAGCGGGCCAGTCGGCACGCTCGAGGCCGAGCAGCGGCCAGCGCATCCCCGCCCACATCGCGGCGAGCACGATCACCATGCCGCCGGCGGTCAGCGGAGCGAGCCGAGCGCCCCGCCGATAGAGGAGGAACCCCATCCCCATCGCCACCACGATCAGCACCGCCGACGGCAGCACGGCGGTGGGGAACGACGACGGGTCGGCCATCGGCTCGACCGGGTCCCACGCCTCGGAGATCGAGAACATCACCGCGATGATGTAGACGAAGACGCCCATCGCCAGCGCGATGCCGAAGAAGATGATCAGGTGCAGCAGCGTCTTGGCGCGGGCGCCGATGATCCCCTCGGCGACCTTGCCGATCGAGCGTCCGCGCGCCCGCATGCTGACCACCAGCGAACCGAAGTCGTGGACGCAGCCGACGAACAGCGCTCCGACCACCACCCACAGCATCGCCGGCGCCCACCCCCAGATCACCGCCACCGCCGGTCCCAGCATCGGCGACAGGCCGGTGATCGACGCCCAGTGATGGCCGAAGAGGACGAAGCGCCGCGTCGGCACGTAGTCGACCTCGTCGCGCAGGGTGTGGGCGGGGGTCGGCCGGCGATCGTCGAGGGCGAAGACCCGCTCGGCGAGATAGCGCGAGTAGAGCCGGTAGCCGAGGACGTAAGCGACCAGGCAGAGCGCGGTGACGACTGCCGCCATCGGCGCATTCTAGCCCTCTCCCCGACCGCCACCGGTGGTACGCTGAGCGGCCGATCGACAGGGAGGCCTCATGAACGTTGGATGGATCCGGCCGGCGGCCGGCGCGCTGCTGGTCGTCACCGTGGCGCTCGCGTCGCCGCTCACGGCACAAGACGAGCGGGAGACGATCGAGCCGGCGCAGACGCG
>JBPEXA010000686.1:0-2323 GCA_052032135.1 Thermoanaerobaculia bacterium
CCCCAAGACCCACTACGTCACGCCGGAGGATCGCATCCGCCGGGCGATCGACACCATCTCCATCGAGCTGCAGGAGCGGCTCGCCGAGCTCGAGGCCCACGAGAAGCTGCTCGAGCGGCAACGCCTCGAGCAGCGGACGATGTTCGATCTCGAGATGCTGCGCGAGATGGGGTACTGCCACGGCATCGAGAACTACTCCCGCCATCTCACCGGTCGCGCTCCGGGCGAAGCGCCGCCGACGCTGCTGAACTACCTGCCCGACGACTTCCTGATGGTGATCGACGAGAGCCATCAGACGGTGCCGCAGGTGCGGGGCATGTACGCCGGCGACCGCTCGCGCAAGGAGACGCTCGTCGAATTCGGATTCCGGCTGCCGAGCGCGCTCGACAACCGGCCGCTCACCTTCGAGGAGTTCGACGCCCTGGTCGGGCAGCGCATCTACGTGTCGGCGACTCCCGGCGACTGGGAGCTGGAGCGCGCCGACGGCGTCGTCGCCGAGCAGGTGGTGCGGCCGACCGGGCTGCTCGATCCGGAGATCGAGGTGCGGCCGGCTCGCGGCCAGGTCGACGATCTGGTCGGCGAGATCCGCAAGGTGACCGAGCGCGGCGAGCGGGTGCTGGTCACCACCCTGACGAAGCGGATGGCGGAGGAGCTGACGCAGTACCTCCTCGAGCTCGGTGTCCGGGTGCGCTACCTCCACAGCGACATCGAGACCCTCGAGCGGGTGGAGATCATCACCGACCTGCGGCGCGGCGCCTTCGACGTCCTGGTCGGCATCAACCTGCTGCGGGAAGGGCTCGACATGCCGGAAGTGTCGCTGGTGGCGATTCTCGACGCCGACAAGGAGGGCTTCCTGCGCAGCGAGACGTCCCTCATCCAGACCGCCGGTCGCGCCGCCCGCAACGTCGAGGGCCGGGTGCTGTTCTACGCCGACCAGGTGACCGACTCGATGCGAAGGGCGATCGACGAGACCGAGCGCCGCCGCGAGCGGCAGCGGGCGTACAACGAGGCGGAGGGGATCGAGCCGCGGACGATCCTCAAGGACATCCACAGCCCGCTGGTGCAGATGAGCGAGCTGGACTACCACGCGGCTGCCCGCCGGGGGCGGATCGAGGCGATCGCCGACTCCGACCTCCCCCTCGGACAACAGATCGAGCGCCTCGAGAAGGCGATGACGCGGGCGGCGAAGAATCTCGAGTTCGAGGAGGCCGCCGAGCTGCGCGACCGCATCCAGGAGCTCAAGGAGCTCCAGATCTACACCGCCTGACGGCTAGCGGTTGGAGAAGCGGTCGCGACGCGGATCCCAGAACGAGCCGGTGAGGCCGATGTCGGCGAGGATGGCGACGATCTCTTCGGCGTCGGGGCGCCGGGAGTCGGGGTCCATCCGGTTGCCGTACCAGCGGACGGCGAGCTGCCACAGCTGCGCCATGCCGACCGCCGGTCGCACCGGGTGTCCCCGTGCCCGGCACCAAGCCTCGATCGCCTCTTCCGACCGGAAGAAGAGCATGTGCGCTCACGTGAAGACGAGGTCGTCCCACCAGTGAGCGGCCGGCACCCGGCAGTGGAACCACCAGCTCGACGGTGGCGGTCCGTCGTCGCCGACCTCGAGCTCCAACGGCTCGCGGGTCTGCTCACAGCGCGAGCGGACGACACCCGGGCGATGCAGGGCGGCGGGGATGCCGAACGCGTCCCAGGCGCAGTTGGCGAAGTAGGTGCGACCGTCGACCTCCACCCGATGCTGGGTCTCGACGGCGGAGAAGGGGGGGGCCATCCGGATCGTCCGTCCGTCGTCCTCCAGCCACAGCACGCGCTTCCGCCGGAGAGCGGCGAGCAGCCCGGGGACGGCTTCGCGATCGATCTCGAGCGCCTCGGCGATCTCGTCGGTCGAGGGCGCGACCGCACGCTGGGCGAAGTGCCGATAGATGGCGAGCTTGGCGTCGGTCTCGAGCTGCATGGCGACGGTCCCCGGCGCGGAGCGGCATCCGGCCGCGCCGCCCGCACGAAGGGTACCGCGTGATCCTCTCGCTGCGGCACGCTGCGGACCCCGGAGGCCGACGATGACGGCCGAGCGGCGCTCGGCGATCGTCAACTTCGTCCTCTACCAGGCGGGGTGGCTCGCCTGTGTGGTCGGCGGCGCTCGCGGCTGGGGCGCCGAGGGAGCGGCGGTGGCGTTCGCGCTGGTCGGCGTCCACCTGCTGGCCGCCGAGCGGCGCGCCGCGGAGTGGCCGCTGCTGCTCGCCGCCGCGGCCCTCGGGCTCGTCGTCGACACGCTGCACGGCGCCGTCGGCGCCCTCGACTTCGCCGGTCACCGCGCCGGGACGCC
>JBPEXA010000687.1:0-2652 GCA_052032135.1 Thermoanaerobaculia bacterium
GGACGCTGTCCTCGAAGTGGAGGCGCGACGCCGAGGCGCCCGCCAGCACGGTCAGCAGCAGCCCGACCGCGAGCACCGGTCGCGGGCGAGCGAGCGCGGCGCGGATGAGCGCGCTGCTCCCGAGCTCGTGGAGGTAGAGGCGTTGATCGGTCCGCCGGCGCTCGTGCCGATCGTGGCTGGCGGCCAGCAGCGACGGCAGGAGATAGAGGACGGCGACCATGCAGAAGAGAATGCCGGTGCCGGTCAGGAGGCCCATCTCGGCGAGCCCCTTGAACTCGGTGATCGCGAACGCGTAGAAGGTCGCCGCGCTGGTCACCGCGCCGACGATGACCGCCCTCCCCGACGATCCGCTCATCGACGCGATCGCCTGTTCGAAGCTGTGGCCGGCGTGCCGCTCCTCCACGAAGCGGCCGTAAGAGACGATGACGAAGTCGATGCCGAGGCCGATCAGCAGCGCCGCCACGCCGCTGGTCGCCGGATTGAGCACTCCGAAGGCGAGGTAGGAGAAGCCGAACGCCAGCACCAGGCCGGAGAGCAACGGCACGAAGGCGTAGACGAGCACCCCGAAGCGGCGGAAGGCGAAGAGAAAGAGCACCATCACTCCGAGCAGCGAAGTGAGGAAGTTCTGGATCGCGTCGGACCGGATCAGCGCCTCGTCGCCGAGCGCGATCACGTAACGCCCTCCGAGGGCGACCTCGGGGAACGGCAGCTCGCTCCCCTGCGCGAGCTCGGGCCAGCTCGGTCGCAGCGATTCGATCTCCTGCTGCATCACCGCGACCAGATGCTTGTTGAACTCGACGTCCTGCGGCGGACGGGTCGGCTGGGCGAGCAGCAGGATCATCCGGTGGTCGCGGGAGAGCAGGTAGCCGCTCGACCAGTCGAGGGAGAGGCCGCCCCGGGCGGTGTTGAGGCGATCGAGAAAGACCTCGGAGAGGCCGAGAGGATCGAGGCGCACCAGCCGTTTGAGGGTGAGCGCCTGCGGCGTCGCCAGCAGCCGCCGCACCTCGCGGGCACGCGCCTCGAGCGCCTCCGGCTCGACCTTGTCGAGGACCGCCGCCCGCCCCTCCGCGTCGAGGAAGAGCAGCGCCTGCGGCAGGAAGGTCTCGAGCAGCTCGTCGAGCTCCCCGAGCTTGTACTCGACCGACTCGAGCTCCGGCAGCGCTTCCATCCGCTCCCCGAGCCGCTCGGCGAGACTCTCGTACGGCTCGACGACGGCGTCGACGGGGATGCGAACCGCGACGATCAGGAAGTCGACCGCACCGAACTCCTCGAGGTTGCGACGAAAGACGCGCATCTCCTCGGCGTCCTGCGGCAGCATGTTGAGGAAGTCGGTGTCGAACTCGAGCTGCGAGGCGAGCGCCACCGACAGCCCCAGCAGCACCGCGGTGACGGCGAAGACGGTGCGATAGCGCCGACGGGTGAACAGCGCGACACGCTGCAGGAACCTGCGAGGCACGCGACTCCTCAGTGCGGATCGGCGAGGCCGACGACCGTCGGCCCGTAGCGGATCAGGTACTCGAGCCCGGAGACGAGGGTGGCGATCATCGCCACCCACAGCATCGCCGGCGCCAGGTCGTCGAAGGCGCCCAGCTGCTCGTAGATGATCAGCAGCGAGATGGCGATGATCTGCGTCGTCGTCTTCAGCTTGCCGAGCCACGACGCGGCGAGGACGATCCCCTCGCCGGCGGCCAGGCTGCGAAAGGCGGAGATCAGGAACTCGCGGGCGAGGATCACCATCACCATCCACGCCGGGGCGACATCGAGCTCGATGAGGGAGATGAGGGCCGCCGAGATGAGAATCTTGTCGGCGGCGGGGTCGAGCAGCTTGCCGAGCTTGGAGACCTCCTGCCGCCGGCGGGCGAGGAAGCCGTCGAGAAAGTCGGTCAGCGAGGCGAGCAGGAAGACCCCGAGACCGACCATCTCCTTGCCGTCGAACTTGGTGAGCAGCACCACCACCAGCAGCGGCACGAGCAGAATCCTGAAGAAGGTCAGGACGTTGGGGACGGTCAGAATCCGGGCCACGGTCGCAGAGGGTATCGCAGAGACGGCCCTCGTCGCCGTCGCCGCCCGCGAGCCGTCAGGGCCGCGGCGTCAGTCGTCGCGGAAGGTCGACAACACCAGCCTGCCGGCCCGATCGCGCGACAGGTAGACCTTGCGGCCGACCCTCATGGTGCCGCCACGCGGCAGCTGGTACCCGACGTCGTCGTGGTACTCGCGGAGGATCCGCTCGATGTAGCGGCGGGTCTCCGCGAAGGGGGGGATGCCGCCGAAGCGGCGGACCGCCTCCGGCCCCGCGTTGTAGCCGGCGAGCGCCAGCTCCAGCTGGCCCTCAAACTGGTCGAGCATCCGCCGCAGATAGCGCGTCCCGGCGGCGATGTTCGATTCCGGATCGAAGGCGTCGTCGACCTCGAGCTCGCGCGCCGTCTCCGGCATCAGCTGCATCAGTCCCATCGCCCCCTTGGAGGAGACGGCACGCGGGTCGTAGGCCGATTCGGCGCGGATCACCGCGTGCACCAGCTTGGGATCGAGCTGCTGGCGGTCGGCGTGATCGCGGACGATCGACTCGTACGAGGCCGACCGCGGCCTCGGCACCGAGCGCACGGTCGTTCGCGCTGCCGCCGACGGCGTGTTCGTGAACACCGTCTCCCCCGA
>JBPEXA010000688.1:0-1922 GCA_052032135.1 Thermoanaerobaculia bacterium
GACACCCCGCTGCCGGAGCTGGTCGAGTTCTTCGAGGAGCACGCCTTCTTCGGCGTCCCGGTCGTGATCGGCGGTGGTGAGCTGGTCGGCGTCGTGCAGCGCTCGGCGATCCGCGAGGCGAGGGCCGATCAGGAGGTCGACGCGCACCTCAAGACGGTGGGCATCGTCGGCGGCGAGGAGCTGCGCAGCATGCCGACCTGGGTCCGGTCGCGTCGGCGGCTCTCGTGGCTGAGCGTCAACATCCTGCTCAACATCGTCGCCGCGAGCGTCATCGCCCTCTATCAGGACACCCTGGCGCAGGTCATCGCGCTCGCCGTCTTCCTGCCGATCATCTCCGACATGAGCGGCTGCTCGGGGAACCAGGCGGTGGCGGTCAGCATGCGGGAGCTCTCCCTCGGCGTGGTGCGGCCGTTCGAGGTGCTGCACGTGGCCGCCAAGGAGAGTGTGGTGGGCGTGCTCAACGGCGTGGTCCTCGGCGGCCTGATCTCCGCGGCCGGGTGGCTCTACACCGGCAACCCGTTCCTCGGCGCGGTGGTCGGCGCGGCGCTCGCCATGAACACCGTGGTCGCCGTGCTGATCGGCGGCACCGTGCCGCTGCTGCTCCGCCAGCGGGGCAAGGATCCGGCGCTGGCGTCCGGCCCCATCCTGACCACGGTGACCGACATGTGCGGGTTCTTCCTGACGCTCAGCCTGGCATCGCTGCTGCTCGACCGCCTGGCGGCCTGAGCCGCCCGGCCGCCGATTGCGCGGTGGCGCGCCCCTTGCACCCTTTCCACGGGTGAGAGGGGCGATGTCCCCGCAGCGCCCTCCACCGACGCCCATCCGCACTCGCGACGCCCGCGGCCGCGAGCAGAACTTGCACAGGAGAATGAAACCGATGGACTCGAACCACGGATCCCACGGCAGCTACCGACGCTTCTTCGCGATGATCGGCACCTCGGCGGTGGCGATGTTCGCGCTCATGTACCTCCACTCGTACGAGCTGATCGGCCACGCCCGCTTCAGCGAGACGCGCCTCTTCATGACCTCGATCATGGTGGGGGCGATGATGATCATCATGCTCGCGTTCATGCTCCACATGTACCGCGACCGCGCGGCGAACACCGCGATCTTCGTCGGCGGCGCCCTGCTCATCGCGACGGGTGTGGCGCTGGTGCGCACACAGGTCACGGTCGACGACGTCGACTACATGGAGGGGATGATCCCCCACCATTCGATCGCCATCCTCACCAGCGAGCGGGCGCGGATCGAGGACGAGAGGGTCCGCGAGCTCGCCGACGAGATCATCGACGCCCAGCGGCGGGAGATCCGCGAGATGGCGTGGCTGATCGACGACATCCGCGCCAACGGCCCGGCATCGACCGACGTCGAGGCCGAGGCTCGTCCCGTGCCCTCCTTCTGACGGGGCTATCGAACGAACGGGGCTATCGAAGCTCGTCCGACCGTTCCCGAACCCGTAGCCGCACGGCCGTGCCCCAGGGGTCGGTGGTCGTAGCGGAGCGCGACGGGCCGGAGGCCTCGTCTCTGGAGACCGGCTGTTCGCGTTCGCCGAGGTTGGCCACGACACCCTCCAGGCTCTCCGGGCCCGGCAGCTCGATCGTCCACTCGAGGAGCTGAGCCTCGTCGGGCGCGGGTCGCGTCGCCCCGGACCCGGCCCACAGGTTGGTGCCGAGGTGATGATGGTAGCCGCCGGCGCCGAGGAAGAGCGCGCCGGGATAGCTCCACACCGTGCGGTCGAAGCCGAGCCCCTCGGCGTAGAAGGCCGCCGCCTCGTCGAGGTCACCGACGTGAAGGTGGACGTGGCCCATCCGAGTGCCGGTCGGCACGCCTCGCCACCGCTCCTCGCCCGCCGCCTCGAGCAGCGCCCCCAGGTCGAGCGGATCGGTGACCATCTTCAGCTCGCGACCGATCCGCTGCCACCG
>JBPEXA010000689.1:0-3210 GCA_052032135.1 Thermoanaerobaculia bacterium
GGAGCGCCGACGCCCCAGCCGCCCGCCGTCCTAGGGGATCTCGATCGGCACCAGCGCGCGGAAGATCCGTTGCGGGTCGATGGTGACCGACAGCTGGGTGTAGTAGATGCCGTCGAGCCACGGATTCGCGGCGGCGGTGCGATGGACGACCAGCGAATAGACGCCGTCGCCGTGATCGACGAAGCAGCTGGCGCACGTCGCCTTGGTCGGCCCGCTCCCCTGCGGGCTGACCTTGTGCAGAATCGAGAAGGCGGTGTCGGCGAGACCGGTGATCGGAACGCCGTCCCGGCCGATCGCCTGGATCATCAGCAGCACCGGGCCGTGGTTGCCGACGGCGGCCGGAACGCCGGCCGTCCCGAGCTCGGTGCAGAAGCTGTACGCCTCGACGCAGGGTGCCACGTCGACCTCGACCGTCATCTGGTTACGGCCCGTCGACTGTGCCGTCGCTCCGACGGCGGCCGCCGTGGCGAACATCGCCAGGGCGGTCATCATGACTCTCGTGGTGCAGTTCATTCTCTCTCCCTTCGAAGTCGGTGGTGCCTCGCCGCCCACGCGGCGGCTGTGGCTCGGTTGCCGAGACAGGCGTTCGAGATCGCGATTCGTTGCACCCCCGGCAGTGAGCTGCGTGACTGCCGACCCTCCCCGGTCGGATAGCCTTGGCGAAACCCCAGGAGACCAGAACGATGGATGAGACGAGGAGTCGACGCGAGTTTCTCGCCGGCGTCGCGGGCGCCGGAGTGGGATGGGCGCTCGCCGGTCGCGGCCGCTCCGCCGCCGCCGGGCGCGGTGCCAAGAGCGCCGCCGCCTACCGGCCGCCGGAGGGGTTCGCCGCGCCGCCGATCGACGTCGTGCGCATCGGCTTCGTCGGCGTCGGTCTCCAGGGCGGCAGCCACGTGCGCAACTTCCTGCGCATTCCGGGCGTCGAGGTGGTGGCGGTGTGCGACATCGACGGCCCGCGCGCCGCCGAAGTCGGTCACTGGGTGGTCGAGGCGGGCCAGCGAGCCCCCGACCTCTACACCCGTGGCGAGGAGGACTACCGCCGGATGTGCGAGCGGACCGACATCGACCTGGTGTTCAACTCGACGCCGTGAACGTGGCACGTGCCGGTCTGCCACGAGGCGATGTCGACCGGCAAGCACACCGCGGTCGAGGTACCGGCCGCGCTCACCGTCGACGACTGCTGGAAGCTGGTCGAGACCGCGGAGCGCACCCGCCGCCACTGCGTGATGATGGAGAACTGCAACTACGGTCGCACCGAGCTGATGGCCCTCAACATGGTGCGCCAGGGGCTGTTCGGCGAGATCCTTCACGGCGAGGGGGCCTACATCCACGACCTCCGAGCGATCAAGTTCTCCGATGCCAACGAGGGGCTGTGGCGTCTCGATCACTCGGTGAAGCGCAACGGGAACCTCTATCCGACCCACGGCCTCGGGCCGGTCGCGCAGTACATGGACATCAATCGCGGCGACCAGTTCGACTTCATGACCTCGGTGAGCTCGAACGCCCGCGGTCTCGCTCTCTACGCCCGCGAACATCTCGATCCCGCCGACCCGCGGCGCCGCAGCTATGCCCTCGGCGACATGAACAGCTCGCTCATCCGCACGGTGCAGGGGCGGACCATCCTGCTGCAGCACGACACCACCACGCCGCGGCCGTACAGCCGCCTGAACCTGATCCAGGGGACCCGCGGCTGCCTCGCCGGCTACCCCGACCGGATCTACATCGAGGGGCGCTCCGAGGGCCACGACTGGGAAGAGCTCGCGGCGTATCGTGAGCAGTTCGAGCACCCGCTCTGGCGCCGGCTCGAGAGCGAGGCCGCCGGCGCCGGCCACGGCGGCATGGACTACCTCGAGGACTACCGGTTGGTCGAGTGCCTGCGGCGCGGCGAGCCGACCGACATGGACGTCTACGACGCGGCGGCGCTGTCGGCGGTGATCGAGATCAGCGAGCGGTCGGTGGCGAATCGTGGCCGGTCGATCGATCTCCCCGACTTCACCCGCGGCCGCTGGCAGGTCAACCAGCCGCTGTCGATCGTCGGCGCCTGAGGGGGGTCGGAGATGTCACCGGACACCGCCCGCCGCGCGCTGGTCTGGCTGCTGCGCATCTTCGGCGTCATGATGCTGACCGCCGTCTTCGCCATCTTCATGCCGACCGACTGGATGGCGCGCGTCAACGACTGGCTCGGCCTCGGCCCCTTCCCGCGGGCGCCGCTCACCGAGTACCTGACTCGCTCGCTGTCGGCGGTTTTCGCGCTGCTCGGGGGGCTGATGCTGTACGTCGCCAACGACGTCGACCGCTACCTCGACTTCGTCGGCGTCGTCGGCCTGCTGACCGTGGTGCTCGGGATCTTCTACCTGGTGCTCGACCTGTGGGCCGGGATGCCGGCGAGCTGGACGTGGTTCGAGGGCCCGCCGACCATGGTGCTCGGCGTCGTCCTGCACCGCCTCGCCCGGCGGGCCGGCGCCGGCTCGTGAGCGGCACGACGGCAGGCGCCCGGCGGCGGGTGGCGGTGCTCGGCGGCGGGGCCGTCGGCAGCTACTTCGGGGGGATGCTGGCGAGGGCGGGCGCGGAGGTGACGCTGATCGGGCGGCAGGGGTCGACGAGCGCCCACCTCGCCGCCGTCGAGCGCGACGGCCTGGCGATCGATGGCATCGAGGTGCGGGAGACGGTCGAGGTCGCGGTGGCGCGCGGCGGCGACGCGGTCGCCGGGGCCGACCTGGTGCTGTTCGCGGTCAAGAGCGCCGACACCCGGTCGGCGGCGCGGTCGATCGCCCCCCACCTCGCCGGCGGCGCCCTCGTCGTCAGCCTCCAGAACGGCATCGACAACGTCGACACGATGGCGGAGGAGGGGGTGACCGCCCTGCCGTCGGTGGTCTTCGTCGCCGCCGAGATCGAGCGGCCGGGAGCGGTGCGCCATCGCGGGCGCGGCGACCTCGTGCTCGACGCCGGCGCCGGGTCGCGGCAGGTCGCCGCCTTCTTCGAGCCCGCCGGGGTCCCCTGCCGCCTGGCGGACGACTTCGCGAGCGAGCAGTGGACCAAGCTGATCATCAACTCGATGGCGAACGCGATCAGCGCTCTCGGCGGCGTCCCCTACCGCGACATCGTCCGCTACCCGCCGGCATGGGAGCTGGCGACGCGGGCGGCGGCCGAGGCGACGACGGTGGCGACCGCCGCCGGCGTGACGGTCGACCTCGAGGCGATCGTCGACAC
>JBPEXA010000069.1:0-2985 GCA_052032135.1 Thermoanaerobaculia bacterium
GTGCTCGGCGGCCGGCACGCCGACCGGGAACTCCGCGAACGGCTGATAGAAGCCGCTCGTCTCGGGGTCGTCGACCAGCTGCGCGGCGAGCACGTCACCGAGGCCGTCGAGGACGATGCGCGGCTGCGTGAAGCCGCGATCGAGGCCGCGCCGCATGTTGTCGATCTGCTCGCCGGCGTAGCGCGGCCAGGCGCGCAGCCGTGACAGGTAGTTGTCGTAGTCGGCGACCGACAGGAACGGCATGTTGAAGTGGAGTCGGGCGAACGAGGAGTAGAAGCCGGAATCGGCGTTGAACGGGATCTGCCAGGAGCCGAACCGATAGGACTCGATCCTGTTGTCGAGCTGGGCGCGGAAGATGTCGAGGTTGATGCGGTCGGTGTCGGAGAGCGCCTCGCGGTCGACGGCGTCGATCTCGGCGAGAAAGCCGCGCCACAAGGCGTCCCGCCGGGCGAGGTCCTCGGCACCGACGGCCGGCAGCAGGTGGTTGTAGTCGTGGACGCCGACCGAGGTGGCGATGAAGGGGTTCTCGCGCAGCCGGACCTCCCACTCGCGATCGAAGATGTCGTGCAGCTTCGCCGCCTCGTCGGCGGCGACGGCGAGGGGCGACAGAGAGATCAGCAGGGCTGAGCAGGCGAGACGGGCGGTCATGGACTCCTCCTGAAGCGGGGCCGACGGAGCGGTGGGGCTCAGTCGGCGGCGGTGAACAGCGCGGCCATCAGATCGATGCCGTACCAGAGGTTGGCGAGGCGCAGATTCTCGTCCGGCGCGTGCTGGTTGTTGTCGTGATTGGCGATCGGCACGATGACCACCGGCGCCTCGAGGATCTCGTCGAAGAGGTAGAGCGGCAGCGAGCCGCCGAGGCTCGGCATCAGGATCAGATCGTCACCGGCGACGCGGCGGGCGGCGGAGATGGCGAACTCCGCGGCCGGGGTGTCGAGCGCGGTGCGGGCGGCCGGATAGCCGCCGCGCCGCACGAAGCGGGCGATCTTCGGATGGTCGCGACGCGTGGCGGCGTCGGGCGGATCGCTCACCAGGTGGTAGCCGGCCGCTCGCAGGTGCGCCTCGACGACGTCGAGCATTCTCTCCGGGTCGTTGCCCTTCACCAGGCGGATGTCGACGCTGGCGGTCGCCTCGATCGGGATGACGTTGCGAGCGCCGGAGCCGACCGCCGCGCTCTGCATCCCCCGGACGTTGAACGAGGGGAGCAGCAGGCGCTCGGCGAGCGTGGCGCCACCCCCTTCGGTCGCTCCGGCAGCGAGCTGCAGCTCGTGCCGAAGGGCCGCCTCGACCGCCGGAAGCCGATCGAGGGCGGCGCGCTCGGCCGCGCCCGGCGCCACGGTGTCGTCGTAGAAGCCGTCGATGGTCACCCGGCCATCCGCCCCCTTCATCCCCGCCAGCAGCCGGGCGAGGTCGATCGCCGGGTTGGGCGCCCAGTTGCCGTAGTGGCCGCTGTGGAGGTAGCGGCTCGCACCGTAGACGGTGAGGTCGAATCCGGTGTAGCCGCGGACGCCGAACACCAGCTGCGGCTGCCGGCTCTGGTGCACCGGCCCGTCGCAGATCAGCCACAGGTCGACGTCGAGGCGCTCGCGATGGGCGCGCATGTAGTCGGCGAGGTGGTTCGAGCCCGCCTCCTCCTCCCCTTCGAAGAAGAAGCGGAGGTCGACGGTGCGCTCGATGCCGGCGGCTTCGAGCGCGTCGAGCGCGGCGAGGATCGCCGGCAGCGGCGCCTTGTCGTCGCCCGATCCGCGGGCGTAGATGCGCCATTCGGGGTCGATCGGGTCGCCCGGAGCGGGGAAGGGGATCGCCCCGGCCCCCGCCTCGAGCGAGCCGCCGACCATCGTCGGCTGCCAGGGGTCGAAGGTCCATTCCGAGGGGACGACCGGTTGCCCGTCGTAGTGCAGGTAGACGCCGACCGTGCGGGTCGCCCGCGGGGCGTCGAGCTCGCCGTAGACGATCGGCGGCACGCCGTCGAGCGCCCACAGCTCGACGGTCGCTCCACGCGCCTCCAGTGCCTCGCGGATGTGCTCGGCGTTGCGCTGGATGTCGGGGAGGTCGGCGGCGACGTTGGGAATGGCGAGAAACTCGGCGAAGCCGTCGAGGATCGCCGCGCCGTTGGCGTCGCGGAAGTGGCGGGCGGCGGCGATCGCCGGGTCGCCGTGGTCGGCGGCCGGCAGCGGCACGGCGGCCACGAGCAGGAGGCCGGCGGTCAGAAGGCGAGCGGACACGTGCGGCCGATTGTACTGTCCGACTGGACATCGCGGCGCGAGCGGGGTAAGCTTGCATCATGACGCAAACAAACAAGAGAGCCGGCGACGATGCTCGGACGCCGGCGTGCTGCGATCTCGAGCCGTTGCTCGATCCGCTGCTCCACAAGGCGCTCTCCGATCGCAACCGGCTGACGCTGCTCAGCCAGCTGGCCGCGTCGCCGCGCCCCAGGACGGTCAGCGAGCTCGAGCCGTGCTGCCCGGTCGATCTCTCCGTCGTCTCCCGTCACCTGTCGCAGCTGCGAGACGCCGGCGTCGTCCGCTCGGTGAAGCGCGGGCGCCAGGTCTTCTACCAGCTCTGCTGCGACGATCTCGCGCAGTCGCTGCGGCGCATCGCTGACGCCCTCGACGCCTGCGCCGCCCGCCAGGCGACCCGACAGGAGGTGGCGTGATGGCGAGGTCGGAAGCGATCCGCGAGCGCGTGCGCGACAGCTATGGCGCCGCCGTCCGCCAGGGCCGCAGCTGCTGCGGCGACGCGGTGCCGGCCGGCGTCGCCGCGAAGACCGCCGGCTACAGCCGCGAGGAGCTCGACGCGCTCCCCGCAGCGGCGGTGGTGTCGAGCTTCGGCTGCGGCAATCCGCTCGCTTTCGTCGAGGTCGGCGAGGGGCAGACGGTGCTCGATCTCGGCTCCGGCGGCGGCATCGATCTGCTGCTGGCGGCCGACCGCGTCGGACCGACCGGTCGCGTCATCGGCGTCGACATGACGGCCGAGATGATCGAG